>AEMJ01000057.1 GCA_000166735.2 Leuconostoc inhae KCTC 3774
GATGTCTAACGAAATATCACGTAGCACATGGTTTTCACCATATGACTTATTGACTTTTTCAACATGTACTTTTACTTTTTTTGTGTTTCGCTCATCATGCACGTGTCCTCTTTTCTACCCAATTACTCAACCATGTCAGCAAAGTAATCACAATTAAGTATATCACAGCCACAATTGCCCACACTCTAAATCCTTGTGAGTTACGAGAAACAATCAAAGAACCCGTTTGTGTTAACTCTAAAATACCAATCGCTGATAAAATAGAAGTGTCTTTCAACGTGATAATAAACTGATTAATAAAACTTGGTATCATGATTTTTAAGCCTTGTGGCACAACTACCTTACGCATAGACTTAGCATAAGACAATCCGAGAGATCTTGATGCCTCCATTTGTCCACGATCCACCGCCGCAAATCCACCTCGAACAAAAGCAGCAGTATAAGCACCTTCGTTTAAGACCAATGTTAACAATCCAGCAGTAAACGCTGGAATTTTCATGCCAATCACACTAGGTAAACCAATATAGATAAAGAATGCTAATACCATTAAAGGTAAGCCACGGAAAATATATATGATCGTTGTTGATAGACTCCGTAAAATTGAATTTTGACTGACACCCATGATGCCAAGTAAAATTCCCCAAACAGACGCCAAGATAATTGCTAAAACAGTCAGAAGCATAGTCTGCCACAAACCTTTTAAGAAAGCACCATCATTAGCTTTTAGTATACCAAGCACAGAACTATTGTCTTGTTTGCTGCCAGTAAATGTTGTCGCACTAGCACCTAAATATTTTGCAACAATTTTATCATACGTACCATCTTTTTTATCTCTGCAAAACCGCGATTAAAATCCGCTAGTAACTGCGTATTTTACCTTTTTGAACACCAAAACCATACCACCCAGCTTGAATTGGTGATTTTGAATTCATAACCTTCAATTGTGTGCCATTTTTTACAGCGTATTGAATAACGGGCAAATCACCAAAAGTTGCTTGTGCGTTCCCATTAATCACATCATTGTACAATGTATCAGAATCATTAAAATAAGTGACTTTGAAACCATATTTTTTTGTACTGACAGCGCATAGTCGGCCCCTGAGGTACCTGTTTTCAAAGCAACAGTCTGTCCTTTTAAATCACTTAATGACTTAATATTTGATTCTTTTTTGACAGCCCAGCCAATACCTGATCGATAATATGGTGTGCCAAAATCAAATACCGCTTTACGTTCATCTGTAATCGACATTCCAGCAATGACACCATCAGCCTGTCCAGAAGATACTGACTGTGTCGCAGCATTAAAGCTCATAGGCTTTAACGTATAAGTAAACCCTTGCCGTTTAGCAATGGTTTTCAAAATTTCTTGATCAATACCTGTATATTGATTATTTTTATCTTGAAAATCAAATGGTGGATACGTCGCATCTGTTGTAATAATGTAATTTGGCGTTTGAGCCGCATTGATATTATTACTCGTAACAAGAAACGTCATTAATGCTAGCAGACCAACAATTAAACTTTTTACTATTTTTTCATAATAACTCCATTTTACCAAAAAATATGTGATGACAAGTAATCTTATGTTAGGTTTTTTAACACACTTATTATTTTACTAATGACCCATTATAACAATGTGACCACCTTCTAATATAAAAAACACTTCGCAGATTAACCGTTAGCACTGGTTAATCTGCGAAGTGTGCCAATATCTCATTGCCTTTTATACTAAGCTTACTTTAATTATTATTTATGGATGTACTGGTACTTTAATGTCACCTGCAATAATTTTCTTTTGTGCCGATTGCACTGCTGACCATACGTTGTCTGAAGCTGAATCCTTAGCCAAAGCCACGCCCTTCTCTTTTAGACCGTATGTGATTGTTTTGCCACCTGGGAAATTACCCTTACGGCCATCATTTGAAAGTGATTCAACTGCATGATCCACACGTTTAACCGCTGAAACAAGTGTAAAGTTTGACTTTTCGTTGTTTTTAGCCGTATAAGCCCCGTCCTGCTTTTGATCCATATCAACACCAATCACCCAAATCTTATGGTCGGAATCAGCTGTCAACTTTTGATTATTAGCTTTTGCCTCAGAGAAAACACCTGACCCTGTGCCACCAGCTGCTTGGAAAATAACATCCGCACCACCAGCTACCATTGATGCAGCGATTGTTTTTCCTTTAGCAGCATCAGTAAATGAATCAGCATACTGTGATACAATTTTAATATTTGGGTCTGTTGCTGCAACACCAGCTTTAAATCCTGCTTCAAAGGTATCGATGATATCGCCATGAATACCACCAATAAAACCAACTGTTTTTGATTTTGTTTGTTTAGCCGCTGCAACACCAGCTAAATATGATGACTGTTCAGACTTGAACATTAACGAAGCCACATTCTTGTCAGGAATCACTGAGTCTATGATCGCAAAATTTGTCTTTGGGTTAGCTTTGGCAACCGTATTCATTGCCGGTGCCGCTGCAAAACCAACACCGTATACTAATTTATAGCCACCTTTGACTGCTGTTTGTAAATTTGTTTTAATATCTGATGTATCAGTACTTTGAAAATAATTAAATCCTTTTGTGCCTTGTTTGAGATTGTTATCTTTACCATACGCCTTTAAACCAGACCATGCTGATTGGTTAAAAGAGCGGTCATCTACACCACCACCATCAGTCACTAAGGCAACTGTGTAGTTGTTCTTACCCATTGACTGTGAACCACTACCTCGTGTCGCAGCGTAAATACCACCACCAACAACTGCGACTGCAATAATACCAATACCAATTTGTGCTGAACGTTGCATAATTAAAAATGTGTGTAAGTACCCAAAATCGACTTACACCTCTCCTCTCAAAAAGTTATATACTCATTATGCGTCATTTTCTCTTTGAAACCATGATAAAATGATTAAAATTTAGCAAAAAAGGCGAACTTTATATTTTTATTTAATTTTCGTTCGTATTTTAAAACTTTTATTAAATATGGTTCGGATTTTGGTAAAATAATCATATGACATATCACATCACACATACAATTGAACCATGGATGCCAGCAGGCGCCTTAAAAGCAAAATCGGATTATGCGACAATTGCGGTCGCTTTAGGTTGGCATAAATTACCCTTAATGCGCTATAACGATGCACGTTTCTCTAATGAGACGCGCTTACAAAAAATTTCCGAATGGTTAACAGATGTTAAACCAAAAGATCTTGTTCTTCATCAATTTCCAACTTATATGAGCGCTGAATTTGAACGTCAATTTGTCCATACGTTAAAACACCTCAATGTTTGTCGTGCTATTGTAATTCATGACATTGAACCCTTGAGATTGGTTAAGCAAGATGCTTGGGAATATCAGATTTTAAACCAATATGATTTTATTATTGTCCATTCCAAAGACATGAAAAATCAGTTACAAGCCAATGGTGTAAAAGCCGCCTTTATTGTGCAACCGTTATTTGACTATCTCAGTCAGCCACGCCCAACTGCTTTATTTAGCCGTAATATAAACTTTGCTGGCACTTTTCAAAAATCTCCTTGGTTACAGAGTTACACTGGTCCAAACTTAACTCTCTTTGGTTCAAAACCAAAAAAATGGCAAAACATTGATTTTTCAACACATATCAATTATCAAGGTAATTTTGATCCCGAAGAAATTGTTAACCACCTGACTGATGGTTATGGTCTCATCTGGGATAGTGATTTCGATGATAAAACTTATCAAACCTACACACGTTATAATACACCTCACAAGGCTAGCTTATACCTACGCGCAGGCTTGCCATTAATTGCTTGGTCTCAAAGTGCTATCGGACAATTTATTGTCAATCACAAACTAGGTTTTGTCATTAATAATTTAACTGATCTCAATCTAAAATTACATGCGATAAATGAGGCACAATATCAATTATGGCAGACTAATATACAAATAATTGCTGATCATGTGGGTCGCGGTGACTACACGAAAAATACATTGCTTCGACTCAGTGCATACCAAAAAGATCATTACTTATCTAAGTAATGATCTTTTTATTTAGAGGTAATAACCGGAGTCGAACCGGCGATGACGGTTTTGCAGACCGTTGCCTTACCACTTGGCTATATTACCATTATTAAAAACTATTGTAACAATAATGAACTTACAAACAGCGAATAACATTAAATAAATCATCTGTTATTTTTTCATTACAACAACATTTACAATTATATGTGAAAATGATTCAAATTACAAATACTTTGTTACTTTGAATCATTTTCCATGACATCGCCAGCGACAATTTCAATATTTGGCGTCACTGTACCATCTGATAACCAAACAGGTGTATGTGTTTTCGGATCCCACCACCCCTTAACATTCACACGTTTATCAAGCATCAAATCAGTACCATATGGTAAATCTAGCACATTAATTAGACTAGGTTCAATAGCTAGGGCCGTTTCAATTACCAGTGGCATGAAATTTTCAGAATTTTCGTTCCATTGCGCCGTGTCGTTATCAGCAAATAGCAGCCATCCTGAATCTTGTGATGTTGTGGGCGCCAATTCTCGGTATATCCAACGTAAATTACCAGTGCCATCTATCAAATGCTTTGAAGCCAATACAACAGCTTCAGGCTGATTAAATACTGAGCGCATAAGTCATCTCCCTAGCATGTTCAAAAACATGTTTTCTTTCAACAAGAACTACTCTAATTATATCTCATAACTTATTGATTACAAAATAACAAATTTTTAACCTAATTTATTTTCCAATAAAATTTGTGTCATATTCGTATCCATTTCAGGGGTGCGACGCCATTCTTCCCAGCCATCATACTCTAATGGTAATAATTGGTAATGGTCATTGATATAGTTTTCCAATTTTTCAACAGATGACGAACGTGCAATATTCATTTTTAAAATACGAACACGTTTGATGTACCCATGCTCAGCAGCATACTCTGAGCGACCATTATGTGTAATATTTCCGAGTTCAAAGTAAATCGAATCATCATTGCGTGTGATTTCTTCTATGAGATTAAATGTCTCTTTCATGTTTGATTCTCACTTTCTGCTGCTTAACGTTGGTACGTACAATGAACCAACTGGCAATCCAAATACTCAATAAAATCCCAAGCATACCAAGTAACATTGTTACAATTTCTGTCATCAATAATTTGGCATTTACAAACATTGCAATTGGATAGCGTAGGCGAACAAACCAAATAAGTAGCGGTATGTTGGCACCCAACACCCCAAAAAACAGAGTATTAATCGCGGTTCCTAAAATCTGGCCACCGATAATACGTGAATGCGCATACAAACTAGTACTGGTCATATCAGGTGATCGTTCAATTACTTCATTTAGATCTGCCGAAATTGCCATGGCTGCTTCTGCAACAGCACCTAACACTGAAATCACCATCACAACCATGGCGATGTTGTTAAATGATAATCCCACAGTCAAAGATAATCCTTCTAGTTCTTCTGAATTTTCCGTTGTAAACCCTTGAAATTGGCCAAAATATTGTAATATAATTGATAAGGCCATTAAAATAGCCACAACAATAATACTCGTTTTAAAAGCTGTATTGGTTACTTCAATATTATCTGAACCTAGGTAAATAGCAACTGCCAAAATAATAACACTGATAATAGCTGTTACAATATAAGCATTAAATTGCCAATTAATCAAAATAATTAAAATAAAGATAGCAAAAAAATTGCATACTAGTCCCAAAAAAGCTTTGACGCCCTGAATGTGACCGACAATAATCATTAATACAAACAATATAATAACAAGAATTCCGATTGCATTCATAGTTTGGTCACCTTTCTTGCCATGATCCAACCAACTAAAGCGCTCGTAACTGGCACTGCCAAAACAATACCAATACCCGAAATCACTGTTTGTAATATCCCTAAATTCATAGTTTGGTCCATAATATAAGTCCAGTTATTACCGTTACGCAACATTAAAAACACCATTGGCATCGTTTCCGCAATAAATATCATAAACAACACATTAATCAGTGTCCCCATAATTTCACGACCTACAGACATACCAGCATGCCAGTAATCGCTAAAATGACGTGTTATTCCTTCCCGGCGCATACCAAATTGCATCGCCACAATATCTGCCGCTTCATCCATCACAGCTCCCAGTACGCCGATAATCGTTTGAGCCATAAACAGTGTCACTGGCACCTGTGTGACATAAGACATTGTTTCAAAATGGACACCGGCATTATTAGTTAAACGTAAAACACAAAGCAACAAGCCGATGGTTAACGTTGTTGTCAACAACGTTGTCAGTAACGTAATGCCCATTTGCAACGTTTTACCTAATACCAAAGCCAAACTAGCCGTTGCAAACAATATCGCTAGTACGCTAAATAGCAGTAAAACATTTGCATCTTTACTGTGCACATTAATAAAAAGCGCGAACCCAAATAATAAGATATTAATCACTAAACTAAACATTAGCCAGCTTGTTGCTCGCCATTTACTATAAATGAGCAATAAACCAACTAATAAAGTGGCAACCGCACCAACTACTGCATCGCGTTTTAATGATAAAATATGCTTAGTGGCACCAATATTTTCTAATAATAATTGGTCTCCAACACGATATTTATTGGAAATAACCTGTGATTGTGCATAGCTGTTACTCACGTAGATAGTTTTTTAGCATGATTTAACAATTTAACGGTTAGTTTTTGTGTCATAATAAAGTCTGAATTTTGATGTTCATCCGTTATTTTTTGCGTTTCTTTCTCACTAACTCTTGTGACTTGACCAACTGGATTAGTGTACAAAAACGCATCATGTCGCAAAAATAACCAAGCCATCGCAACTATCATGAGTACCAACCAATATTTTTTGTTTTCTTAATAAACGTCAATTTTCCAACCGTCGATTTTTGCCATTAACCTCTATTAATCGTGCCAAAAATTTAATACGCTGCATCAAACGTGCAGCCTTCCCTGTATCACGATCGTCACGTGTTTCGGATAAATAGGTGGTCATTTCATTCATATCAAAGTTAGATGTCATAAATGTCGTTAGTTCATTTTGCATGCGATATTCCAAAATAACCCCCAAAATATCATCACGAATCCACATACTTAAATTTTCAGCACCTAAATCATCCAAAATTAATACAGTCGTTGTTTTAGTTTGCATAATGAGTTTTTCTCTCACATCGCTGTTTTTACCAATTGTATTCTTTAAATCAACCGCAAAAGAAGGAAAATGAACAAGCATGACATCAATATTATTAGCCGCTAACGCATTTGCTAAAGCGCCCATTAAATAGGTTTTTCCTACGCCAAATTCACCATATACATATAATCCTTGCACATACGCATCATCTTTTTTAAGCAATTGTGTCAAAATATCTACAATTGCCGTCACCACATTTGCACGACCAGAATCAACTACAATTGTCTGCAAATCAGCATCACGAATAGCCTTTGGCATCTTGTAAGATGTCAATTTTTCAGCCTGCATTAACTGTTTTTGTGTACTTTCATCAGCAACGTAACGAACATGCGGGTACCCCTTTTCAATCGCTAATTGTGGATAATACCCAGGATATAGTGACTTTTCCCCACGTGAAATACGTTCTTTTTGCTGCACAAATTCATGTAGGTCCATCATCTTTAATTGGAAAGCGTCTTGGCGTAATTTTGTTTGATTTTCGGCCCAAAAATGGCGAACATCTTCGTCATTAGCAATTTGTTTCACGACTTCAGCCAGTGAGGTTTCTTCAATTTTAGAATATTTTTGTTGCAATTGTTTTAGTATTTCTGATAAGTTTTGCATATTAGTTTTTCGTCTTTATATTTTTCAACTTTGCCAAAGCAGCAGCAGCTTCGTCATTATTAGCATTCGTCTCTACTTTGGCTTTAGTTTGCGGTGGGTTCGCATTTGCTTTAACAAATTTTGGTGTCGTCTTTTCCGACTTTTGACTACGACTAAATCGTTTTTCTTGTCTCGCTTGATTGGCTTTCTGCCGTTGCTGAATTTGTATTAATGCTTTTTCTGGTGAATCAACACGATTTTGAGTCCAAGAATCAGCAATCGTCGTGACTAATGCGGCTTTTAAACTATCGTTTTGTAAGCCAATCAAAACATAATGCACTAAAATATTGACAACTGACATAGATAATGTACTCTGTGAAATGAGATAATCGACTAAGTCACGTTCATTTTTTAACACAAGCCCATTTTTTAAGGTTGTCTTTACATAACCCAAAAAATCTTGTGCATTCGTTGTACTGGCAATTTCAATTAACGCCCGTGCCTCAGTGTTTTTTATTTCTGGTACAGTTACCTTGGGTTCAGACTGTTTGTCAACAGTTTCTATCGCCACTTTTCGTGTTATTTGCTTCCGCAAGAGACGCTGAATTTCTTGTTCATTAATCTCATGTGTATCTAGTGTAACACTTTGATTCACAAAACCTGCTAATGTGACTTCATCAACGCCATATGTCATATGCATCGCTACCAGAAAGTTGCGATGTTTGTTTACTTCTGTTAGATTTGTGCCACGAATCATAGCCGAAAAATCATCAAATTTAAAATCGCTTTCATCGATTTGTAATGTCGCTTCTTGATAAACTAATGGTGTGGTTGGTATGCTTAAATCATTTTGATGTTGAAAAACCTGTAGAAAGCGTGCCGAAATATCAGTTCCTATTAATTTTTCCTGCCCTTGTATATCATAACGATTTTCAAGTATTAAATATCGTTCCTCACCAACAAATTTATATAGCAAACCAGACAATAATTGTTCTTTAAAAAATTTATCTGCTGACAAGGGCGTTAAAATCCGATAGCCATAAACTTCACCTCTTGCATCCTGCTCATAAACTGTTCGAATTAAGCCTGCTGCCTCTAAACGTCGACGACATTTAACAAAATTTGGCAAACTAATATTTAAACTATCTATTATAAAATTATGATCTTGTCGCTTAAGATGCTCTTTAGTAAAAGGTAATTCATTCACCAATAAATGATACAGTGCATAACTCGTTGCACCAATAAAAGGTAAGTATAAATTAAATACCCGATCTAAATCATCAACAGTGATTAAATGATCGCTTCTAAAAAAAGCGCCAGCTGTCGCATGGAATTCAATTGTTTCATTATTTTGTGCCATATTTGGGAGCAATTTCCTTGAGTTCTGTCATCAAGTTTTTGATTTGTTTTTCTAAAAATGCCTGATCGCCATTATTATCTAATACGTAATCTGCGCGTGCGATTTTATCTGCGAGCGGCATCTGTGAATTAATACGATTTTTAGCCTTGGCATCATCTAAATTATCTCTTGCTTTAACACGGTTTATTTGTGTTTGTGAATCGGTGGTTACAACTACAACTTTATCGATGTAATCGTTATTTTTATAGCCACGCTCAAATAAGAGCGGGACATCAATTATCAGCACAGGTACTTTTTGTGAACGCCAAAAAGCAATTTTATCTGCCATTGCTGAATTAATTACTGGCTGCATGATAGCGTTCAATCGCGTTAATTCAGCTTTGTTACTAAATACAATATCACCTAATTTATGTCGGTCCAGCATCCCATTTTTAATAATATCTGGTCCAAAAGTTAATTTTATATTTTCTAACGTGTGCGTTCCTGGTTCCACGACTTCTCTAGCTACCACATCAGCATCTACAATCGGAAACCCTGCATCGCGCAGTATTTTACTAACAGTCGATTTGCCGGTACCAATACCACCTGTTAAACCAATGATTAACATTATACAGCCACGCTTTCCGACATAGCCAGCGTGAATAGATGACGGGAATAAGAAACACGAGTGGCGTTAAGATAGGGAACAATATAGATATAAGCCAGTCCACCAGTCAAAATCCCTATTATGTGCCAACCTATAAAACTTAATTCTAATAAAAATAATTCCCATTTACGACCAGCCATTACTCGCCGACTAACCTTAATATAATCTGTTAATTGTCCTTGTCGTGTGCCATTTTCAATATCAATTTTATATGCAAAATAAGTTTGTGAATACGAAAATAATTTAACAATTCCAGGAACAATAAATAACAGCGTCCATAAGAATATCAACATACTCTGAACAATTGTTAACAACAAAGTATGTAAAAAATTGCCACGATTAAAAATTTGAAGAGCATCTTTAAACGTTGGTAGTTCTTTTGGATTCTCATACCATTCAATCAATGTCCAACTAGCAGTCCAAATAAATATCAGTTGAATTGCATCACTTAAAACACTCTCGACAATGGAAAAAACTTGTTGTAAAGCACTATCATTATCATTGGTCACAGCCGTACTACTTGGCATTTGTGATAAACCTCTGAAACTCATGATAATCGCATACATCATCATGAGTAGTGTTATGACGTTTAAAATGGTGAAGATAATTGGTGCAATATTAATTTTAATGGCAGTTTTAAAATGACCATGATATAAATGACGTGCCTCACGTTTCACTTCGCGGATACTAATTGGTTCTGTTGATTTCATCGATTCTCCTATCATGAGTCATTTGACAAGCAGGGCAAAAGGTTGTGCCCCGTTGGCCAACCTTTATTTTTACCATTGTCGTGCCACAACGTAAACACGGCTGTCCCACACGACCATAGGCCTGTAATTCATTTTGAAACTGGCCAACTTCCCCAAACACATTGCTAAAACTATGCACTGTTGTGCCATGATGCGCAATAGCACGTTTCATTTCTGCGATAATATTTTCTCGAAGTAGCGACAGTTCACGCACTGTTAACGTTTTTGTCGGTGTTTCTGGATGAATTTTACTTTGCCATAACACTTCGTCAGCATAAATATTGCCAATGCCTGCAATCTGATTTTGATCTAACAAAAAACTCTTGACCGGTTTTTTAGATCGCGAAAAAATGTCTACCATGTAGTCTAAAGCCAAATCTTTTTCTGTTGGTTCTGGTCCAAGTTTAGCAAGAGATGGGACATCATTTATCTCAAAATGCGTATTTGTGAGCGTCATTCGACCAAAACGACGCGTGTCATTATAAAATACGCGACGCTGATCTAATAATTCAAAGATGATTTCCGTATGTTTATACGGCCTCGTCTCAATTGATTCAACAGAATATTGTCCCTCCATCCGTAAATGTGACACAATAGTATGGCCGTTGGACAAGCGTAATAACAAATACTTGCCACGGCGATCAATTGCTGTAAATGAAGCATTTGTTACGCCCGTTATAAATGCTTGTGAATCGCCGTTGATCAACTTAGGATATAGTAAGTGAACCTGCGTAATTTGACCACCAACAATTAATTTTTCTAAACCGCGACGAACCGTTTCAACCTCAGGTAATTCTGGCATAATACTCCCTAAATACTTTTAACTAAGTGTTTTGAATTAACAAAGCTAACTTTTGGGCTAACTTTACTTCATGAAAATAACATGAAAATGTATAGTACTAATTTTACCACACTCCCGCTGTACCATTTTCGATAACCGTATAAAAAAGAAGCATATATTGTTCAAACAATATATGCTTCTTTTTTGATATAAGCAAATATTATGCTAACTCAGCGATGGTGGCCCCATCACCACCAGCATTAGCACTAGCAAAATGAAATGATTTCACCCGACGGTCTGAACGAAGAAACTCGCTTACACCTTTTCGAAGCGCACCTGTTCCTTTACCATGGATAATTTCTACCGTACCAAGATTAGCTAAAACAGCTGTATCTAAATAACGATCAAGTTCTGCTAATGCCGCTTCATAACGTACACCGCGCAAGTTTAAGCTAGCACTGGCATTGCCACGTGCAGCACTAGTCATCGTACTTGTTTTAACAAATTTTTTCCTTTTCTGCTTAGTTTTAACTTGCTGCGCCTTGGCAGTTGCTTCAGTTTTGACAATGTCATCTTCGTCCACAAGCATTTTTAAAATACCCATTTCGACTTCCCATTGCCCGTTACTATGCTGTTTAACTAATATTCCTTGTTGATTATATGATTTAACTACTATTTCATCGCCCGTTGCCAATGCTTTAGCAAGTTTAGCTTTTTGTAAGACTTTATTTTTTCTAAACTGTCATTTTGACGTAGTTTATCAAACTGCCCCTTCTTAACCTGCAAATCTTGTTCACTTAAACTGCCAGCCTGCTGACCCACATTCAGACGTTCCTTACGAATTTCAGATATCAGTTGTTCAGCTTGCTTCTTAGTGGATGCTACAATATGATTTGCTTCGTTTTTCGCTTCTAAAACAATTTGGGCACGTTCTTTATCCAACTTACGTTGTTGTTCTGCCAATGATTCTGACCGCTCTGCAGTTGTTTTTAACCGTAACTCTAGTTCAGCGTTATTTTTTTAACAGCGTCGCGTTGCGTGACTAAATCAATAATCATATCATTTAAGTCTTGATCAGATTCATCAGTTAATGCAGTAGCTGCACCAATAACATCCTCACCAAGACCTAGGCGCTTAGCAATGGCTAATGCATTTGATTGTCCTGGTACGCCCATCAAAAATTGATAAGTTGGTTTTAATGTTTCGACATCAAAAACCATAGAAGCATTCAATGTTTCTGGCCTGTTATAGCCATATAGTTTCAACTCAGGATAGTGAGTTGTTGCAATGACATAACCACCCAAACTAGCTACTTTATCTAAAATAGCAATCGCTAACGCGGCGCCTTCTGCTGGATCTGTGCCTGCACCCAATTCATCAAAAATAACTAGACTATTACCATCAATATCATCAATCATTGATATAATATTAGCCATGTGCGAACTAAATGTGGATAAACTCTGTTCGATAGACTGTTCATCCCCAATATCAGCAAAAATTTCATGAAAAACGCCAACTGTTGATGGTCGTTTGGTTGTGATAAACAACCCAGACTGTGCCATGAGTTGTAACAGGCCAAGGGTTTTAATTGTAATCGTTTTACCACCCGTATTGGGACCAGTAATAATAATTGATTTGTACTGATCGCCTAAGGTAATATCATTAGCCACAGCTATCTTTTTGTCCAAAAGTGGATGCCATGCTTGTTGTAAATCAACATGATTCTCTATATTAACAACTGGTTGCATCGCATCTAATTGTGCAGCCAATCGTGCTTTAGCATTGACAAAATCAAAATGCCCCAAAATATTAACATTTTGTGCAATTTCATTTGTGTATGGTTCAAGCGCTGATGATAGTATTTGAAGAACGTGTTGCTCCTCAGCTTGTTCCTTAACACGCAATTCACTTAATTTATTATTGAGCTCAACGACTGCTTGCGGCTCAATGTACAATGTTTGGCCTGTTTGGCTCTGATCATGAACCACTCCACCAAATTGATTACGATATTCTGCTTTAACCGGCAATACATAGCGCTCTGCACGAATTGTTATAATAGGATCGCTTAAATATTGAGCAGATTTTCCACGCGTGTAACTTTGCATTTTACTTTTAACAGCATGTTCGTTACCAGTAATTTTGCCACGAATTGATTTTAAATCAAAAGATGCCTCATCATTGATACGGCCCGTCGCATCAATAGCAATCTCTATTTGCCGTGTCACATCTGAAAGGATTGCCAATTTTTCTGCTTGTTCTGGTAATACTTTAAGAGACTCGCCAATAATCTCATCAGCCATCTGCTTAAAGAAATTAGCAATGGCAGTCGTATTACGTAATACTGTACCAATTTCTGATAATTCTGTCGCACTTAAACTTGCACTAATATTGAGACGTTTTAAATGTGGTGTGATATCGGCTAATTTGGCCAAAGGAATGCCACCTTTTAAACGGTCAATTAAAACACCATCAGCCGTCTCAAGCAACCAATAATTGATAATGTTCACATCAGTTTCTGGATGTAATTTATCTGCTTCTAGTCGACCAACCGGTGTAGACAAAAAGCCACGCAATTGTGACTTGATCTTATCATATTCTAACGTTTGTAATACTTTTTTGTTCATGCTTTTTATGCGCACCCGCGCTCATTTCTTTCATATTTTAAAATAATCAAGACCAATTAACACGTCACAGCCACCAATTATAAATTTGTTCCGCAAAAAACGGAGCATTATCTAATAACTCATTCAACTGATGTGTATTTAAAAACTGATCCTGTACCCAAACATTTGGTATAACTGACAGTACTTGTAAACTAAAAAACGCAATAACTATACCAATAACACCATATAGTAAAGCACCAAGTACACCATCAACCCAGCCTAATAACGGTATATGACGAATAACTTTTAAAGACCGCAGCACATAATGGCTAATGGCACCACCCAGCATCAATAAAATACAAAAACTAATGCCTGAAGCTAAAAATTGTGAGCCATGACTAACCAGATCTTGTGGTACACTCGTCCGAATAAACTGCCCGTCGACAAAATTTGATATAACTGTACCAAATGGCTTAGAAAATTTAATCGCAATATACCAAACCACAAGCCATAACGCTAACCGCAGCAAGCCATTTACAAACCCGTGACGGTATCCAGACAGCAACCATGCCAGCACAAAAAGTATCGCAATTCCTAATAATATCATAAGTTTGTTGTTCCTTGATTAAATAGCTTATCTGTTATGCGTGCTTGACTATCATGTTTGGCATCATCAATAATTGAGCCAATAGCGTTTTTAGGCTCACGCCTCTTTTTTAGCTTTTGCATGTTTTTTAATTCGGATTCTAATCTGGCAATTTTCGCCTGTAATTCATCAATTTCAGCTTGTTTGTGAAGCTGATCAGAAAGTGCATTAAATGTTAATAATACTGTTTGATCACCTTGAGATAAATTTGGTGCAACCGTTTTTATTTGAATCAATTGTTTATTGAATAAAGTTTCAGTGGCTTTAAAATGTGGCAAACTAGCATTGCCCGAAATTGTATAATTTTTGCCAGCCAAATTAGCCTTGTAATGCTTTTTCTCGTTTTGAGTAACCATTGTTTTTTCCCTTGTTATGTCTAGTCAATTATACACTATATTTCCTTTAACCAAAACTGATATACTTAATAGTATGCAAACAGTCATACAAGTTACACCATCACAATTACTGCTATATCAACGTTAATAACACATTATAAAACATAATAAAAAAGAGATGGAACCAAAAGCTTTCCAAATCCTTTCCAAAATACTATAAAAACGCTGTAGAGGCACACATCAGATGAAATCCGTGGATAACGTTTTTCATCTTTTTTAGTCATAATTTCAATTTTTTATCTGGTGTATTTAGATACTTTATCTAGCCAACTATCATTATGATAAATTCTTTCGACCGCTAAGTCTCCTTGAATTACTTCCTTTTTTGATTTTTTTGAAAGTTCTTTCCAATTTTTTGAAAAGACATAAGTAGCATTTGCATAAATTAAAGATTCCATCACAACGTAATGTTCATACACAAATACTTGATAACCCGCTAGTCCCTCCACTCCCTCATATATAGCTTTGGGATTTTGAGCATTCAAAAAATCCAGTTTTCTCTTCGTATGGCTTATCCTAGATGGCTTGTAACCTAAATCATGATGTAAATAATTTTCAACCATATCCCAACTATCAGCAGGAAGTATCCGCCACTTTAGTTTCGGAACTTTTGGTTTTAACACCTGAAAATCTTCTTTAAATATATTTGCACCTTTAAATATACTCATAACCAAGTTTACAGCACGCTTAATTTTATCATAATCAGCAGCAGTATTTTTAAATGACTCTGTAATGATAACCATATCTTTTTTATCGTGCCTTATTAATGATAAATTATATTCATCGCCAAGGATATATTCTTTAACTTTAACTTCTCTTGTTCTGGATACTTCATGATAGCCATTATGATTATAGTTAGGAACGTCCCAAGAGTACGTTCTAAACTCTTTTCGCTCTGGCTTAACAATGCGCTCAAATCCAAATCTATTTTCATACGCCTTTTTATTTTTGTAACAGGCAAGAAAGGGTTAACCAATGGTTCATTACCACCATATTCAATCAGTATTTTTTTAAGAGCCCCTAAACCTCCACTAAGGTCTTCAGATGTTATTCCCACAAATATTTTTTCATTCTCCTTGAAATCAGCCAAGTATTTCTTAGGACCAATTATGTAGTTATTTTTTGTAGTAATCATTTTTTATATTCCTCATTGTTATATTAGTTTTATCCTAATACTTTTCACTTTAAATTACAATAAAAAATACGTAAATTTTTTATAAACAAAAAAGCACCCAAACACAAATTAATGTGTCTGAGTGTATAGTCATTTTTTAAATTATTATGTTTTAATCCGTATGATTTGTGAGTGTCAAAATGTGATAATCATTGGGCTCTGTCGCTCTTTGAATGTTATACTTTGTATTTTTATCATCATCAACATGCAATACAATGCTAGTATCAAAATTAAAGGATTCAAAAGAGTCATTAGTTATTTTTCTCACTGCTAATTGAAAATCATATTTAGCGTCATAGCCCTCTATACCTGCTGTACTAGTCATGTTTGTTAAATATACTGCTGCTGGTCTGCTCCACGTTTCTACTTGAACTGTTCCGCTCATTCCGTTTGGATAATCTACCCTTTTAGATTCTATGGCTGTTATCTTATGTGTAAACCGATAGGGGCTGTTTAATAATTTAGCTGACTTACTTTGATACGCCATTATTCTCCCCCTTGATACATATTTCTGATTGAATTAAGTAGTACCATGCTCTGAATCCCAAAGCCTGACTGTTCCACGTTACCAAAATATAAACTTGAGACAATACTTCTAACTGCTTGATTAAAGATATTTTCATCAGTTCCTGATACAACGTCCGCCACCGTTTCACCTTTAACGGTTGTTGATACAATGTAGTCCTGTGCAAAATTGATTAGTGATTGAATTTGTGCTGTTTCTGATATGTTTAAATGTAGCTCATTAATAATTGTGTCCGCTGTTACGATTGCCATATTTTCACCCCTTTTAATATAAATAAAATCCTTCTTTTATTGCTCATATTTTGAGCTATGTACGCCCTAGATACGGCTAGGACTTTTTAATTACTTACCTGAATCACCAAATGTAATAAATACACCAGCGTCTGAATCAGCTACCTTAGTGTCAAAGAAAACACCACCAACTGCTACGGTTGATAAGTTACGATTCTCTTGATAAGTGAAAATCATATTTTCATTGATAGCTTCAACAATGAACGCCTTAGCGTCACCAAAGAATGCTACTTTACCAGCTCCCAATACATCACTTGAAACTACTTCAACTGGATAACCACCGATTGACTTCTTTGTAGCGTCCGTAGCCAATGGTTGCAAAATGTATGCACCTGTTGAATCCTTAGCCTTATCAAGTTCACCAAACAATTCTGCTGTCATAATAAATGACTTGTTAGTGTCTAGATAGTTCACAAATGAATCAACATTGTAAACGTCCTTAATGTCATCAATTGACTTTACTGCTTTAGGTGTGGCTGTCTTCAACAATGCCCCCACCTTTTGCAAACGTGTCAAATCACGCATAGCTGTAATGTGTTGCAAAATAACACGTTGTGCTGACTTTGAGCTGTGAGCTAATTGATATGACATTGGCAAGGCACCGCTATATAGCTTCAAATCAAAGTTCACTTCTTGAATTGCTGGGGCGTCTACTGAGACCGTGTCTGCGTTTTCTGCTGATACTTCTGTGAACCCTGCTGTTGCGTGCTTAACAACTGGAAGTGTGACGTTGTTGCTATCAACTGATACCGTATTAATCAATGACAATACACCAGTTGAGGCTTGTGGTTGGGGTATTGCTCGCTCAATAGCTCTTGTGGGATAATTGGCGCACCGTTTACCGTTGTAAGGTCACGCTTTTCAATTTTTCCCTCTAAATAAGCATTAAAGTTGCGTACTTCTTGTGATTCTGTGTCTTGTGCTTTGTTAAATGTTTGCATGTTTCTCTTTTCCCCTTGTTGAATGTTTGAATTTTCTTCTTGTGTCTCTTCTGTTTTTTCTGACATATCTAATTCTCTCTTAGCTACAATGTCCGTACCCTCATACGCTGGTACTACTGGTACCAATGAAATTTCTTGCAATGACTTTAATTTTTTAATTGTTCTGTGTGTCTCATCTTGCCAATCGTCATCTTGAACAATGAAACCAAAACTCATTTTGTTTATGATTCCGTCTTGCACCAATTCAAAAATATGATCATCTGAGGGCAATAATTCCAAACTAAAAGACAAGCCTTTTTCATCAACATTTAGTGATAAATTTTTACCTGTCTTCCCTAGAACGTTATTAAAATCATGATTGTATAAAGCAAATACATTGGTTAAATCAACATCATCAAGTGCATGAACGTCAACCGTTTCAATGAATCCCATATTTTCACTAGGACTATTAAATACAATTGCCTACCCACTCAATAAGTGTCTTTTTTCATCTGTCTTTGCTCTTATTTCAACTGTTTGTGTCAATGTGTCACTCATTTAAAACGCCTTTCTTAACTAAAATTGTATGTGCCTCATCTGCTGGCACAATACCAGTACCCACTAAATCAATAACTTGCTGAATCAGCTTGCTATTATCAAAATCAGTCAATAGTCTGAGTTCTAACTCAATTGAATCACTAATCTTTGCATGTAATTCATTTAAAATGATTGATAGATAGTTATGAATCAGTGAATCTAAATATTGCTTTTCAATCATATCTACTGAACTTTGAGCGTCATCTTGTGAGGTTACCCCAACCTTTGAGCTTGGTATGTTAAAAGCTGTGGCAACACTATTTACTGAATCACTGAGTGTCTTTGATAGATTAATCAGATTATCATTACTTGAATCATTGGTAAATAACTTTGATACCTTGACTTGTGAATCTGAAATAATCACGCTGTCATTTTCGTTAACATTCATAAACGCTTGTTTAATCTTTGCTTTTTTCGTCTGTGGCGTCTGCCATTATCTCTAAATGTAGCTTAGGTGAGATAGATTCTTTTAGCACTGATTCAATCTGTTTGTTAGCTAGTTGTGACTGTTTTAACACTGTTTTAAGGCTCTCAATAGGTGAGTGACCGATATATCTTTCAATGCCGTATATGCCCCGACTCATAACAAAAGCTAACACTTGAGAATCGTCATAAATTCCTGAATTGTAAGGCTCATCTCCACTAGTGTTATTAATTGTGTACGTGACTTTACCTTTTTCATAATTGATAGTGACATCTGAATTATTAATCGCTGTAAGCCCTGTAACAACGCCATTAGCACCCTTTTGAATCAACATGTAAGCATTGCCGTCAATCAACAACGCGCGGTAAACATCTGTAAAATCTGTCTTGCTTAACATTTTTGATTGTCCGCCCGTGAATCGTACCGCATTCATATCATTACTAATTGTTGATACTGCCGATTGTAGCGCTGGCGTTACATTCTCTGCTTGCTCACCACTTGTAACTAATGTAAAGCCATTTTGTGGTACAAAAATAACGGGTTTCGTTGGTGAAATTCTTGAACGCTCTTCTTTTTTGAATAGTCCCATGACTCTCCTTTTTAAAATTTATATTGTTTGTAATACTCATCTATTTGTTGCTGATTCATACCACTGAAAAAATTGTTATCTGTATTATTTGTGTAGTCTTTCAAGGCATATTGTGACTCAAACATTGCTATCAGTAATGAATATAAGTTGTCTATCTTGTTGCTGTATGTATCTTTAACCACCTTGATACCATAATCATTTTTAGTTGTTCTGGCATTCAATAAAGCTGATTCCAGAACATTATCATCAGCAACAAAATGTAACTTGTTTTCAACTAATAACTGTTGTGTAAATAGGCTTGGTGGCGACATAAAAGGCGTTGTCTGTTTCACTGGTAACATGATTAAATCTGGTAACGCTTTATCAATTGAATCAGCTATGTAATCAACTCCCTATGAATCATATAAAAATATTACGGTGTATTTTTCTTGTAGTTTTTGAATATGATTCACTAACCAACTGATAACCTCATCTTCATCAATAATGCCGTTACCTGTTGCAATTGTGGCACGTCCTAATTTTTCGGCTTGTAAGTAGTCTATATCGTCATGTTCTGATTTCTTTAAAATGTCATGCTCTTGCTGATAGGTGGGTACAAACGTAGATGAATCAACATAATAATGACCGTCTGGCTGAACATATAACGTTGATATTGCTGTATTATCACCAGTCTTTGAGAGGTCTAAGCCAACATAAACAGATTCAATCACGTTAGGAGGCAACTCATTAACTTTAGCTTGTTCAATTAATTGAGCCGTTGTAAAGCTCTCATCTGTGGCGCTATTAAGCACGAATCTGTTCATAGATTTGACCACGAACTCACTTGAACCACTATTTATATTTTTTGTCGTTCAATCTTTAAGCCTGATATACGTGATTGTTTAATAGATTCAAGTTCTAGTAAGGGATTACTCTTGACCCACAAATCAAAATCATCTGTTAGTATTTCATCATCTGAATCTTGTTCCCAAACTAGAACTAAATCACGTTCATAGTTATCAAAATCATTTAATTCAATAGCTTTTGAGTATTCTTGATAACATTCAAAAAAAATACGGCTTTGAGGATTGCTCTGAGCCGTTGTGATTGCAATAAATTGTGAATTAGGTAGCCCCGTTTGTCCTGAGGTAACTGAATCTAGCCAATATTTATCTTTTATAGTCAAAAGCATAGCCTCATCAAGTACAAAAGTTGTAAAATGTCGGCTGTCTATGGGTGTGCTTTTAGCTGAAAATTTATTCAATACTGAACTCGTTGCTGTTACTCTCATCTCTTGCTTATTAAACTCAACTCCCAACTCTTTAAATAAGCTATTAAATATCCCTTTTTCAAGTAGTTCAAAGTTGTATGACATATAACGATACAAAACTTTTGTGTGTTCGCTGTCTAAGCTACCTAAGCCAATGTCTTTGCTGACACCTTTGGCAAAAAGTAATTGAAACATGAGATAAACAGACAACACTTGTGACTTGCCTTGTGACCGTCCCATACTTATGTATGAATATTTGTATTTAACAGTACCGTCAACATGCCACCAGCCCACTACCTGACTTAAAATAAATTTTTGAAATGATACAAGTTTAAAATTCTCACCAGTTGAGACATCTTTGAGTAGTGAGCTAAACTTGAGTATTTTAGTGACTAATTTAAGCTTATAAACATATTGAAATGTATCACTTTGTATAGTCTTCTGTAAGTCATTCATGTGGCGCTTAACTGCAAATTTTATTTTTTCACCTACAATAATCTCACCACTCAAAACTTTTAAACAATACTCAATGCTAGGCTCATTAGCATCGTATTTTTGAATGACATCACTATAATCATTCATCATCTGAGAACATCTCCATTAGCTTTTGAGCTGAGTCTTCTGAATCAACTTGTGCTAAATTAATTAATGAGGCTCTTGAGGCTGGACTGAATCCCAAAGCACTAGAGGCGCTTAATATTTCCGTTGTTGTATTTGTGATAATATCAACGGCTGGATTCTTTTTGATATATCCTTTTGTCTCATACACTGAGTCAACTTCATCTAGGCTCTTGTAGCTATCTTTTAGTGCTTGTATATTAATCACTAAAGTTAAAAGAATGCTTGAATCCGTGTTATTTATGTAGCCTGACTTGTTTAACTGTTTAGCTAGATATTCATACGAGATACGTGTGCTTTCATCTGTGATAAACTCTGGCGCTTGAGTACCTAATTCATCAAATGAGCCGTTTAAATCTTTAACTTTCTCAGTTCGTTCACGTTGGTATTTTCTAGCGCCCTTTGAATCATCTAACTTAATATTTTGTGTCATTATTCTCCCCCTTTGTTTGTTTTTTCGTGATTATATGTTATAATTTATTTATAATAAAAGTAATTAGATAGCCCGTCCACAAAGGATAGGGCTATTTTTGTGTGACCATTTTTTTATAGTTGAGTGAACACTAGCTATCAGAAAAAACATTAATATAACGCCCCCACTATAAATTTTATGTACGCTGAGAGGAAATCTAGAAGGAAACCCCCTCAACATTGTTTAACCGTGTAAAAAACCAACATGCCATCGCACAAAAGCGCGACATATCAGAAAACTTTAGAAAATAAAAAGATAGAATAAAGAAAATAAGTCTTTTGCTGTATTCAACAAGTTACATGAATCATGTTGACCCATTAAATTACACTTCGTTCAATCAATATATTTCATCAAGTCATTTCGATCAATTCATCTCAATTAACTCATACGTTTGCGCACTACGTACTCACATCAATCAACTCATCTCAATCAAATCGTGTCATCAATATACTTACTAACTGTTAGTAAATAATGCTCATAAGTCAATAATTCAGACTATTTTTTATCTAGGGCTGAATTGATTAGGCTACTTTTGTTTTCGATTAGCAACACTGATTCTTTCGTCGTTGAACCAATGAATATACTTGGACACATCTAAAATTAGATGAGCAATCGATGGAAACCGGAATTGATAAATCATTTCACGCTTTAATAGTGAGTGGAAACTTTCAATTTTTGCATG
>AEMJ01000056.1 GCA_000166735.2 Leuconostoc inhae KCTC 3774
TTGATCTTTTAGCCAGTGCTAGTGCAACTAATACTGGACATTCACATCCAAAAATTGTGGCAGCGATTACTGCCCAAGCAAAAAACTTATTCAGTATACACCGGCCTATTTTGCTAATACAACGACGGCCGCTCTAGCGAAGCGATTGACTGAATTGGCACCTGGAAATTTTGATAAACAAGTTGCCTTTGGTAATTCAGGTTCAGATGCAAACGATGCGATGATTAAATTTGCTCGAGGATTCACGGGTCGACAATATATTGTGAGCTTTACTGGTGCTTATCATGGATCAACATATGGTGCGTTGTCTATTTCTGGCGTGAGTTTAAATATGGCACGTCATATTGGGCCACTTTTACCAGGAATTGTTAAAGTGCCTTTTCCAGATCAAACGCAAAGATTACTCGGAGAATCGGACGATGATTTTTCGGAACGCTTATTTAAACAATTTAAATTACCATTTGAAACTTATTTACCTGCAGATGAAGTTGCTCTAGTCATCATTGAACCGATTCAAGGTGATGGTGGTATTATTAAGGCACCACAAAAGTATATGTCATTAGTTTATGAATTTACTAGAGAAAATGGCATTGTTTTTGCCGTTGATGAGGTTAATCAAGGTTTAGGACGGACAGGAAAGATGTGGTCGATTGACCATTTTGGTATTGCACCAGATATGATGAGCATTGGAAAATCAATTGCCAGTGGCCTGCCATTAAGTGCTGTTATTGGCCGTACTGAGATTATGTCAAGCTTGTCAGCACCAGCTAACGTCTATACAACCGCAGGTAATCCTGTTACCGCTGCAGCGGCATTGGCAACACTAGATGTCATTGCAGAAGAGCATCTGGTGGCGCGTTCTGAAAAATTAGGTTTACTAGCGCAAGAATTTTTTGAACAAGCAGCAAAGCGCTATACGTTTATTGGCGATGTGCGATTATATGGATTGAACGGTGGAATTGATATTATAGACAGTTCTGGTATGCCGGATAATGTGGCAACTACAAAGTTAATTTATCGCATTTTTGAATTCGGCGCGATTATGATTAGTTTACGTGGCAACACCTTGCGTTTCCAACCACCATTGGTGATAACAGAAAAACAATTAACTCATGCTTTTAATATCATGGAACAGGCATTTAGTGAGTTAGCACACGGCCAATTGACTTTGCCAGAAACTGACAATCATATTGGTTGGTAATGTGCTATAATAATTTATGAAATCTGAATATGCGAAATTTTTAGAACGTCAAATTAGAAATGTGTTGGTTAATGTAAAACACACGTCGTGAATTTTGTGCTCTCAGGTCATATTGTAACTGAAAAGTTACCGCGCCTCAGCGTTATGAGATTTAAAGGTAAAGATTAAAGATCATTACAAATTGCGGTGGTACCACGGTCACGCGTCCGCACTTTGTTATGGTCTTTTTATAGTTAAATTAAGGAGAAATTAATTATGAAAGAACTCAATTCCTCACAAATTCGTCAAATGTTTTTAGACTTTTTTGCATCAAAGGGCCATGAAATTGTGCCTTCAAAAAATCTTATTCCACAAGATGATCCAACTTTATTGTGGATTAATTCAGGCGTTGCGACTTTGAAAAAATATTTTGATGGATCAGCTGTGCCAGAAAATCCAAGAATTACCAATGCACAAAAGGCCATTCGAACTAATGATATTGAGAATGTCGGTAAAACAGCACGACACCATACATTATTTGAGATGATGGGTAATTTCTCAATTGGTGATTATTTTAAAGAAGAAGGTATTCCTTGGGCGTGGGAATTATTAACAAGTCCTAAGTGGTATGGCTTGGATAAAGAACTTTTATATGTCACCGTTTATCCTAAAGACACTGAAGCTAAAAAAATATGGCAAGAAAAAACAGATATTCCAGAAGGACATATTTATGAAGTAGAAGATAACTTTTGGGATATTGGCGAGGGACCATCAGGACCAGATTCAGAAATTTTCTTTGATCGCGGTAAAGATTTTCAGGATTTACCTGACAACGATCCTGAAATGTATCCAGGTGGCGAAAATGAACGGTATTTAGAAATTTGGAACATTGTCTTTTCACAGTTTAATCATCTACCAGGTTTGACAGATAACGCCCAATACCCAGAGCTACCACATAAGAATATTGATACTGGTATGGGCCTTGAACGAGTGGTTTCGGTTTTTCAAAAAGGGCGTACTAACTTTGATACAGACTTGTTTTTACCAATTATTAAAGCAACAGAAGCTCTGTCAGATGGTTTTAAGTATGATAGTCTTGTTAACTCAGAAAGTAATACAAGCTTTAAGGTTATTGCCGATCATATTCGTGCGGTGACATTTGCCATTGGCGATGGGGCACTACCTTCTAATGAAGGACGTGGTTATGTCATTCGACGTTTACTGCGTCGTGCGGTTTTGCATGGCCAAAAATTAGGCATAACAGGTGAGTTTTTAACACAACTAGTTCCTGTTGTAGGTGATATTATGCAAAGTTATTATCCAGAAATTTTGGAAAATACGCCTAAAATTCAAAAAATAATCGCTGCTGAAGAAAAACGTTTCAATGCAACATTAACAGGTGGCTTAGCGCTACTAAACCAGGTCATTAATCAGGCTAAGGCAGAAGGTAAGACACAACTATCAGGGATTGATGCTTTTAAATTATCTGATACCTATGGTTTTCCTTTGGAATTAACACAGGAGCAGGCTGCTGAAGCTGATTTGACTGTGGATATTCAAGGATTTAATGATGCGCTTCAAGCACAGCGTACACGCGCACGTGCTGCTCGCGCAAATGACAAATCAATGGGCATTCAAAACGCAGTATTAACGGATTTGAAAGTTGACTCTCAGTATGTTGGTTGGTCAGTCACCGCAGTTGATAATGCCAAAATTATGGCTATTATTGGTCAAGATGATCAAGGTGTGGATGCTTTATTAAGTTCAGCTGTTAAAGGTCAAAAGTTACAACTCGTATTTGATAAAACACCGTTTTACGCAGAGATGGGTGGACAAGTGGCTGACTATGGTGAAGTATTAACTGCCACAGGTAAAGTTATTGCGCGTGTCATTGATGTGCAAAACGCGCCAAACGGGCAACATATTCATACAGTCGATGTACTATGTGATTTTAAGTTGACTGACACAGTAAATTTGCAAGTAGATATGGCACGCCATATTGCAGTATCTAAAAACCACACGGCAACTCACATGTTAGATCAATCTCTGCGAAATATTATTGGTGGTGACATACATCAAGCTGGATCACTTGTGGAACCTGAATACTTACGTTTTGATTTTACCAACGAAGGCCCTGTTTCAGAGGAAAATATAGAAAAAATTGAAACGTTGATGAATCATGAAATTGCTAATAATTTACCTGTGTCATGGTTAGAAACTGATATTGAATCAGCTAAAAAAATGGGTGCAGTGGCTGTGTTTGGTGAAAAATATGGTGCATTAGTTCGTGTTGTATCAATTGGCGATTTCAATAAAGAGTTCGATGGTGGCACACATGTCAAATCTACTGCAGAGCTTGGCTTGTTTAAAATTGTTTCTGAATCAGGTATTGGTGCAGGTGTTCGTCGTATTGAGGC
>AEMJ01000055.1 GCA_000166735.2 Leuconostoc inhae KCTC 3774
TTTTGAAGTATTTAAAGTCAGTATAGAAACTTCTGGTAAAAATGATGATAAACTTGAATTCAAGGCATTGCTCTTACCGCAAATTGAAGCCATTGAGACATTACGCAAACAAGCACAGACAAAAATAACAGACGAGACTATCGAAGTGGTATCGTCCAAAGTAGACGCACAGTATCAAATTAACAATCGCGATTTATGTGTATACGCTTTGACCTCCTTAGGTAGTTTAGGAACTGTAGGTCTGTTATTTGCAGCTGTGACAACAGTGACTGAATTTTTGCCGAAGGGTTTTCAAAACTATCTTGATCAGTGGATAAATAATCAAACAGTTGAAATATATGCTATGTTAATAGTATTTGTGATTATTGTTGGTTTTTTCAGTGCATTCATACGCTTGTATAATCGCTATTTTCAATTTTACCATTTTCTCGTACAGGAGCACATTTAAATATCACACGTGGTCTTTTGACAAAACAAAACATGCAGGTAAGGGCCTCGCGTATTCAAGCTGTTCATTATGAACAATCGTTGTTACGGCGATTAGTACATCTTGTATCTATT
>AEMJ01000054.1 GCA_000166735.2 Leuconostoc inhae KCTC 3774
ACCAGCTTAAAAGCTCAACTTGCTAGGGTAGTCTGAGCAAGTTGAGGAGAAGGGCTGTGTTTATTTTATTTATTTGTGCTGTAACCTGATTTCTCATGTGAAAAACTTCCTTTTTATTTAATAATTCAATCATAACTACTGACAAGTTAAGCGTCAAATAAAAGTTTGTTTTTATTCCTATTTTATATAATTAAGCTATTTTATAATCCTAATGCCATTTTAGCGTATCGAGACATACGATCAATTTTCCAAGCTGGTTCCCACGTCAGTACAACTTTGGTTGTTTTCACTTCTGGTAAAATGATTAATGCTGCATCAATCATTTCTTCTAGCACACTACTTAACGGACAACCCATTGTAGTCAATGTCATATTGATGATCACATCACCAGCATCATTAATATCAACCTCATTAATAAGCCTAA
>AEMJ01000053.1 GCA_000166735.2 Leuconostoc inhae KCTC 3774
ATGAAAAAGCACCACTACCCATAATCGTAAAAGCCAGCAGATTAGCTAAAATTGCAGCCAGCATTGTTAGTTTGACACCATATAAATAGCCAGCTAACACTAACGCAACAAAACCAAAATTAACAGCAGCAAACGCTGGACCAATACTAATTTTTCCCAATATGATGTTGATTGCAATTAGCATTGCAACCCCTGTTACTTTTGAATCGATAAATTCATGAAGTTAAACCCTCTTTCTTTAAAAATGACGCTTGTGTCATTTCATAAAATGAATTATACTACATAATGACATCTGTGTCATATTAAAATTTAGAAAGCGTGTGTGTATGAATAAAAAATGTTTCCAACAAACGAAGTGAAACAAAAAAAGCAGCGATTTTAGTCGGCGCTCAAAAAAGTATTTTCAAAAAAAGGCTTTCTGAATGTGACCATGCAAGATATTATTGATGCCTGCGATATTAGTCGGGGTGGTATTTATCTATATTTTCATACACCTGACGACATTTTTTGAAACAATAACGCAACGTTCTGTGCGCCAATTTGATGATATTCGTGAAGCTGTTAAAAAATGAACCACTTTTCGATGACCTACTCGACGCCTACCTCAGTGAACACAAAAGTCGACTAATCAATCATATACAGGGTGCCCCATCGCTACTCCGCGCCATGTATGAGTATTCTTTTACTCATCATGATGCTCGTGATAGCCATT
>AEMJ01000052.1 GCA_000166735.2 Leuconostoc inhae KCTC 3774
TTGCCGGTAAAGCGTACAGTAGGGAACTGGGATTATCGCAAACAAAATAATCGAACCGGTCGATATAACATTCATAATTATAATATTCAAAAGTCTATGCTACTATAATTTGTGACAACTTTAGCGTTCAAGTATTCTTTTATGCCATTTATCTCGCTAGGGTTAGATTTAATCTTAAAATACACATATACAGATAGCAAAACAACATATATCATTATATATAGCAATAGTAATAACATTGTTTTTGTATACTTATTTTTAATGACTTGCCATTTAGCTAATTGATTTCGCATTTTAAAAAAGTATATCCTTTTCTGTATTCATATCAGATAATTTTTATAATCAAACTATTTTATGCCAAATATTTCCCGTACTTAATTATTTTGTAAGTCAATCCACCCAATTTAACTATCTTCCCTACTTTTTTCCCAGCATCATATGCCCCTTGATTAAATCCGCCAGTCACATATTGCAGGTCCGAATCGGTAATCTTTTGATACTTATCTAGTTGTTCAAACTTATTATGATTTTTCATTTTTTCCTATATCCTTTTTTCATTTTTTACGCAGTTACTTATCCATGAATCACGCCACGAATAAAGCTAACAACAGCATCTGCATCTCGTTCCGTGCCTTTATTCATGTAAAAAGCACCTCTGGAAACCATTTTATAGCCACCGCTAATTCCTGATAACTGCTCTTCGCTCAACGTTTTAAAACTTGTTTGATTCAGCATAACTATTCCTCTTTTCTTATACATCAACTAATCACAATTAGTTTTTATACTAACATCAACATATGGTCAGT
>AEMJ01000051.1 GCA_000166735.2 Leuconostoc inhae KCTC 3774
CGTTTGACTTGAATACGGATGTCCAAGCAATTACTAAAACGGCGACCGGTCTACAATTGACAGCTGATAATTTCGAGCTGACAACGGATCTGGTCATCAGCTCAGCGGGACGGATTCCGAACGCGGACCAGTTAGGTCTAGCCAACGTGGGCGTTACCTTTGATCGGCATGGGATTCAAGTCAACGATCATTTGCAGACGGCCAACCCGCACATTTATGCCATTGGGGATGTCAGCGATACACCGGTACCGAAGTTAACGCCAGTTGCAGGTTTTGAAGCGCGTTATCTGGTCGGTGAGTTGACGCATCCCGGCGCAGCCATAAAGTATCCCGTTGTGCCAACGCAGGTTTTTGCAGCGCCCAAGTTAGCGCAAGTCGGGATCAGCGCGGCCGCGGCGACTGAGCATCCAGATGAGTATCGTGTCAATACACTTGATATGACGAAGTGGTTCACTTATTACCGCTTTGGCGCACAACAAGCCCAAGCTAAAGTAGTGGTTGCTAAAGCGAGTGGGCAGGTTGTGGGTGCTACCCTTCTAAGTGATGTTGCCGACGAGATGATTAACTACTTCACGTTGTTAATTGAAAAACACGTGACTTTACCAGATTTACAACGGTTGGTATTGGCTTACCCAACGCCGGCTAGTGACTTACAATATTTGTATTAATGTGTGGTTGAATTAAATCAACGTCCTCGCAAAGTGTTAAACTATGAAACCCCATATGAAGTATTTTTTGACAAACCGTTGCACTTAGTTTGACAATTCGCCGGATTAATTTAGATCCAGCCAAGGGGACTGAAACTAAGAAAAAGCGACCGTGTTTAGTTGTGAGCAACGATCACTATAATCGCTATTTTAATACGGCGCTAGTTGTACCAATCAGCACTTCTGACAAATATCGTACCCTAGAAAAGTATGTTAAATCTCCGTTATTTATCAGGATAGATAAAGGGAAAATTCACGGAACAGCGCTCTTACAACATGTCCGCGCTGTCGATCCCACAAAACGATCAGATGGCGAAGTTGTGGCCGCTTTATCCCAACAAGAAATTAGTTCGATTAGTACAAAGGTCCAACAATTTTTCTAAAAAACAGATGTTATTTATTAATAAAAACAACAAAATAACCCCCAAGATCTATATTATAGATTTTGGGGGTTATTTTAACAATGTTTTCGAGGGTCTATTTGTAAAATTATAGACCCTGATTTAAGGAATGTACTGATGTTTCCTAGTATAGTCCCTAGTCCGATAATATTTATTGTATTTTTCTGTATTTAGTTATTCGATGATATCGAGGCTAATATGTCAGTCTTCCAAGCAGCCATTGGTTGGTATATTAATTTTTATAATCGCAATCGTATCTCAAATGTTGCCTAAGTAACTGAATAAAAATAGTCCAATTTATTGACTTCTGAGCAAAAAGGAAGAGAACTAATGAGTCAAAATAAAGAGGCAGAAAATTTAGACGATATATTTTTAATCAAAGATAAGAATAAACCTAAAACAAATAAAGAAAGAAGCAGTGAAGAAAAGCAAGGGAACTAAGCAAATTGTGGATAATCTTAAAAAGATGCAAGATCCTGGAAAGAGATGGAACGAAGAACAGAAGAATGAAGTTCACTATGAAAGAAATGGACTCGTTAGATTTGAAAGCCTTACTAAACAAAAGCTAAGAAAAATTAAAAAGAGGAAAAAAGCTATCAAGTGTTTATGGAAAATATAGATATTTATCTTGATTCTAATGAGGTTAGATTAGAAATAAAAAAACTGCTTCAAGATACTAAAGATTATTTACTTCAAGGAGTCTTTGATGTTTTTGATGCTAATCGTTATCTTAGAGGTAATATTTATTTTTTAGTTCATAAAGGGAGTCAATTAAATGATTATGAACGAAAGATTCTAAAATCATTTAAAAATAAACCATATTTAAAAATATCATTACAATCATTAGTATTTGTGTGATATCATAGTTAATCTTTAAGTATATTTAAGTGATAAAAGTTTCATAATTAGTATGAAAAAAATAGAAGAGCATGTGCTCTTCTATTTTTTATCATACCTCAATCCCATCGCGTTGATTGCGACAATCACGGTTGAGATTGACATCAGGACTGCTGCAATGAGAGGATCAATATAAATCCCTGTAAATGGATAAAGAATACCCGCTGCAACAGGAATAGCAATGATGTTATAGCCTGCTCCAAACCAGAGGTTTTGTTTCATTTTTCTAAGCATACGTTTGGAGATATTAATCATATCCAGGACGTCACTTGGATTGGAGTTAACTAGGACGACATCAGCGGTACTGATAGCAACCGAAGTTCCTGCTCCAATCGCAAAACCAATCGTAGCAGTTGCAAGAGCTGGGGAATCATTGACACCATCACCAATGAAAAGAACGCCGGCTTTCTTTTGGTATTCTTTCACAATTTCTGCTTTATCTTCAGGTTTTAATTCTGCTCTAAATTCGGGAATATTTAGTGCACTAGCAATTTTTTGAGCAGTTTCTTTATTATCACCCGTGAGCATAACAGGGGTAATTCCTTGGGCTAATAAACCATTAATAAAGGCTTTCGCGTCTGCTTTAGGAGAATCTCCTAAGGCAATAAATCCTAAAACATCTTGTTGTTCATTGATTAGGAAAGATACAGTTAAACCTAAATCTAAATATTGAGCAATCTTTTGTTCATCATAAGAAAGTTGATTTTCACGAAGATATTTATAGTTAACAATTTGATAAAAGTTTTGATTAACTTGCCCTTTAATTCCAACTCCTGGAATATTTTCAACCGCTTCAACTTTTAGATTTTCAAGAGGTTTAGCAGCTGAAACGATTGATTGAGCAATCGGGTGAGTGGAACTTCCTTCAAGTGCTGCCATGATTTGGAGAATGTCTGTTTCATCAGTAAAATTAATAACATTACGGACAATAAAATTACCGTCAGTTAATGTTCCTGTTTTATCCATTAAGGCATATTTAATTGTATTTATTTTTTCCAAAGAGGTTCTGTTCTGAATTAATAAACCATTTTTAGCAGAAATACTGGTTAAGCGAGAAACAACAAGTGGAACCGCAAGACCTAAAGCGTGTGGACATGCAATTACAAAAACAGAAACCGCAAGAAGAAGAGCAAAACTAAAGTTAGAACTAATTGTCCAAAAAATTAATGAGAAGATACCGACAATAAGTGCAGCATAGAAAAGGTAACCAGCCACTCTGTCAGCCATATTTTCCAAATTAGATTTTTTGAGCTTGGGCTTTCTTGACTAATTCGGCCACTTGATTGAGAAATGAATCTTTTCCAAGGGTTGTGACTTTCATCTCAAATGGTTGGTTTTGATTGAGGGAACCACCATAAACAAGGTCATTTGTTTTTTATTGACTGCTCGGCTTTCACCAGTAATCATTGACTCATCAACGAGCGCTTCACTTAATATAAGGCCATCTGCAGGAATTCTTTCATTTTCTTTCACTAAAAGCAAATCGCCAACTTTTAGTTCTGAAAGCTCCACATCCTTCCCACTTTTT
>AEMJ01000050.1 GCA_000166735.2 Leuconostoc inhae KCTC 3774
CACACTACGCCTTTTTTCTATGATTTCATTACAGTGTGGATTTTTCACAAATTTAAGGTGTTGATAGCTTGCATAGTTGAACTGGTGGTCGATTAATTAGTATATTGAAATGAAGATGGTTAATAAAATAGCAGTTGTAGAAATATAAATAATGATTAAAATTTTAGTATTTGAATCATTGTGTTATGAATGGCGAACACGTATTAATTGATACGTTAGCAGTAGATAGTTGATTTTTAGTTCCATAAAAGGTATAGTTTCTATATAGAAACTATACCTTTTATGGAGGGAACTTGTTATGGACGAAAAATTTAAAATAATATTATCACAATTACAATGTGAATTGGTGGCGGAACGTAATCTCGTCAATCCTGCAGAAGTTTCATGGCTACAATATGATATTTTAAGTTTATTGAAGTTAAAATCACTATTGCCAAAAGAACTGAGTAAACATCTTGGTATTACAAAATCAAAACTTTCGAAAAACCTAACAATATTACATGAATTGGGTTATATCAATCAAACACCAGCTCAACTTGATCGCCGCGAAATGATTACTAAGTTGACTGACATAGGACTTATCTTCCTCACTAAAACTGATGAAAAGCACGATGAATTATTGTCTGATGCTAAGGCTTGTTTTACAAGCGATGAACAGAAATTATTCTCCGAACTGGCTGAAAAATTTGTGTTAGAACTACGAGAAAGAAGGGGACACAGTGGTTCATAGTAATATTATTGTCAAAGGCGCTAAAACCAATAACTTAAAGAATGTGGATGTTAATATTCCAGTAAACAAAATAACCGTTTTAACCGGTGTTTCTGGATCGGGCAAATCTTCTTTAGCATTTGAAACATTAGCAGCAGAAAGTCAGAGAGAAATAAACAAAAATTATAGTGCCTATATTCAACAGCTTCTACCAAAATATACAAAACCGGATATAGACACTATTCAAAATTTGCCCTTTTCTGTGGTTGTTAATCAAAAAGGTATTAGTGGTAATGCACGTTCAACTGTCGGCACCTTTACTGAAATTTATACTGCGTTGCGTCTACTTTTTTCTCGAAAAGCACGGCCATTTATTGGGTACTCAATGGCTTATTCATTTAACAATCCGGCTGGTATGTGTCAAAAATGCGAAGGATTGGGGTATATTCAAGAAATAAATATTAATCAGCTTCTTGATAAAAGTTTATCGCTTAATCAGGGTGCCATTCAATTTTCAACATTTCAGCCTGGTGGCTGGCGATTAACACGTTACACTGAATCTGGCTTTTTTGATAATAATCTTCCTTTGGTAAAGTGGACAAGTGAATCGGTAAATTTATTGTTATATGGTGAAGAACAGATTCCTGAAGCACCTACAATTGCATGGCATAAAACGGCCAAGTATCTTGGAATCATACCGCGACTGAAAAAATCTTTTTTAACCAAGAAAATAGCAAATATAGCAAGGAATTAAACGATATTACTCAAAAAATTAGTTGTCCCGAATGTTATGGAACACGACTGAATGAAGACGCACGAACAGCTCAGTTAAATCACAAAACAATATCAGATTGTAGCGCTTTGCCACTTATTGCCCTTAAAAGATGGTTAGCAGGAGTAAATGATGGCAACGCTCAAACTTTACTGGTAGATTTGAATTTGAAAATTAATAGTCTAATAACTCTTGGGCTCTCGTATCTAAGTCTTGATCGCCGCACAAGTACACTCTCTGGCGGAGAGGCACAACGAATTAAATTAGCTAATCATCTCAATAGTGCCTTGTCAGGTGTTTTATATATTTTTGATGAGCCAAGTGTTGGCCTTCATCCTTATGATTTAATTGGCATAAACAAAATTTTTAAATTACTTACTCGAAAAGGAAACACAGTTGTAGTTGTTGATCATGATCCAGACATCATTAAAATAGCCGATAATATTATTAATTTAGGTGAAGAAGCAGGTGAAAAAGGAGGATATGTGACTTTTCAGGGCACATATGAGAAATTACTTGTCAGTTCAACGGTTACTGGCAAAGCACTAAGACATCCTGGTATAATTAACAAAAGTGATTTACTAAAAAACAATTTATTAGATTGAATCATTTGAACTTTCACAATTTAGTAGATATTGATGCTAAAATTCCTAAAAATGCGCTAACAGTAATATCGGGTCCTGCAGGATCAGGGAAAAGCTCGCTTCTCTATGCATTTATCAAAACGCAATCTTCAGTCACAGTATTAGATCAAAAACCTATCCACACGAGTTCCAGATCTAATGTTTTAACATATTTAGGTGAATTTGATAAACTAAGAAAACTATTTTCAAATGCTACCGGATACAAGGAATCCTTGTTTTCTTTCAATGGTAAAGGTGCCTGTCCGGTTTGTAAGGGATTGGGAGTTGTTAAGTTAGATCTAGCTTATTTAGGTGATGAGGTATCTACTTGTGAAGTTTGCCAAGGCTCACGCTACTCTGACGAAATACTGAATGCTAGTGTAAATGGTTATAACATTCACGAAGTGTTAGAATTTTCTGCGGCTCAGCTATCTCAAGTTTTTCCGGTGTTTGAGCATGTAACGGAAAACCTTCAAAATTGTGGACTTGATTATATCAGAGTTGGGCAATCGATGAATACGCTTTCTGGTGGTGAATTACAGCGTTTAAAGTTAGCTAAGAATCTATTAAAAGACAAAAATAGCATTATTGTATTAGATGAACCAACTAGTGGGTTACACGAGTCAAATATCCAGCAAATCATCGATTTACTCAAAAATTAGTTGTGAAGCATCATGTCACAATTATCGTAGTTGAGCATAATTTACGCTTTATTAGTCAGGCTGATTGGGTTATTGATATGGGCCCAGGGGCTGGTGAAGATGGTGGTAAAGTGCTTTTTGAAGGAACACCTTTTGAACTAATACACACTGCGCACACGCGTACGTCTATTGCACTAAGAGAATATCATCATAAGTCAATTAGTTAATTAATTTAGCTGAAAAAATAATATAATGGCATAAGTGTACAGCATAACAACTCATGGGTGCTTTTGGTGAATTCATCTTAGGTATTTTGACGTTCGTAGTTTTGTTAATCGAAAAAGTAACCCACTTATATTTAACCAGATAATGATTTTTTAATAACTATTGTTAGTTACTGTCAAAACAGATTTACTAGGAACCGTGGTTAGCGTCATGGCTCTTTGTTATATCGTAGTACCATTGTTATTTTTTCTTAGGCAGATTGCAATAATTAACCGAACATCATATGTTGCTGAAAGATTTGTCTTGGTGATTGACTGTTTCGACTTGCAATCTGCCATATCTAAATTAATGTTTATAAACGGAAAAAGTCTTTTAACAAAAAAAGCACATGATAAACAAAGTCAGATGATTAATAAGCTAAAATGTGATGGCGATAAAAGGCCACAGGTCCTAATTACACAACTATATAATCAACAGCTGCTTCTAGATTTTTAACTTTGATAATGCCTTCGGTAATATCTTTGTTATTCAGTGGAGAATTCAATTCAGATTTTCCTGTAGATACGTGAATTCCTAGCATTTTACAATCCAGAGCCAACTGCATATCAGATGAGTAACGATCACCAATAATGATTGATTGACTATTGTCGAAATCATATTTTGCATGGGCCTGTTCGATTAATCCTTGTTTAGGTTTTCGGCAATTGCAGTTAGTGTTTTCAGAGTGAGGACAAATAAAAGCATCATCGAAGCCTATTGACAGTAGTGAATTAAAAAAATCATAATAGTTCATTTCCCCATCTTCAATATGCGTTTGATTGGATAGACCAAATACTTGCATACCATTTGCTTTTAATCTCTTAATGGCGTTAACTGTATAGGGAAATAGTCTGAAATCTTGCAACGACTTGAAATGGCCATTACCACCAATGGTACCGTCGCGATCAATAAATACTGTTGTATATTTTATCTTCATCATATGAAATTCCCTCACTGAAATTGAAATGTAGTAATTACTATTATAAGCATATTATACAATGAAATTTTATTACAAACTTTTTAGTGACTAGCAGAGTAAAATCAGTTTTAAAAATAAAATAATAAACATATATGTGAAATAATAAATTTAATACAAGAAAATTTAATCTAAACATGAAAATAAGAAAGCATTCTTCATGAATGATGAAACACCAAAAAATTTAAACGTCGGTTACATTTAAATGAAAATCAACGTCACATGATTGAATATTAAAAAATGACTCAATCAGATAAAACTAGATCACTGGGATATACACTGCCATTGATTCTACGTGAATTGCCTCATGGTAATTCACTATATTTTTCATACCTTGATAAACGCACACGATTAAACATGAATATTCATGCTCGCATCAGGTATTCGTACAAAGTGGTGAAATATATCGCTCTGAAGAAATGGATTAGAATGGCTAAGGGTGTCATTTAAAACTATCCTCTAGATACTTGTAATTGGTTAGAGTCCTTGTTGTTTAAAAAAATAGTTGTTCATTTTTCGTATGTATTAATTAAAAAAATTATTTATACTGTACATACCCTATAAAAGAAAAGGAACTTACTAATGAATAACAATGACTTTGCTAAAATGCATAACCCTAACAGACCGCTAACGTTACTGAATGTCTGGAATAGGGATAGTGCAAAAGCATTACAACATGAAAAATAAAAGTTGTGGCCAGCAGTAGCTATGGCTCTGCAGCAGATAAGAACAAGGAAGATGGACAACAGGTATCTTTAAATGAAAATGTTGGCATTTTTAGCAGTCTAACAGGAGATATGTTCAGGAGTTTAGATTTTGAAGCCGGGTATTCCGATAATTCAAACAGCCTTCAAAGTAACATCAAATATTTGATTAAAAATAAGATTAGTGGAATCAATCTAGAAGATAAACTACCTGGAGAAAATGAACTGCAAGCCATTGAAAAATTTACAGAAAAAATAAATCTAATCAATCATACTGATATCGAAAAAAGTATGTTTGTGAACATTAGGACTGATAGTTTTTTTCAGGTGATTTAATGATTAAAAATCAAAATAAAGAGTTACTTAAGGAAACAATCGACAGAATCAATCAGTATGAAAAACATGCCATTGATGGTATCTTTATTCCAGGGTTAAAAACAAAGAATTTATTAGTACAATAGCACGAAATATTTCAGTTCCTTTGAATATTATGCTTGATATTCAATCTGATAAATTGGAAGAATATCTCTCAATAGGGATTTCAAGAATTAGTTTTGGTCCTTCAACTTTTCTGGAATTTAATCATACTAATTTTACGGTTGAAGACTATTTTAAGCAGAAAATTGATCAAATTTCATATTTAGAAAACAATAAACTAATTAACTTAGCAAGGGGGTAGATCATTGATTAAGTCTGAAAATCAAAAGCAGATTTACTATAATGCGTTGATAAAAAAGATACAGAATTTGATGGCGTATTTTTCGCTGGGATTAAGACAACAGGTATATTTTGTCATCCATCATGCACTGCTAGAAAGCCCAAATTCGAAAACTGTGAGTTTTATCAATCAGCTGAGGAGGCATTATTAAGAGGTTATAGACCTTGCAAAGTGTGTCATCCGCTTTCCTATCCACAAGAATTACCTACTGAAGTAAAACTATTAGTTGAAGCTATTGAACAAAATCCTGAAAAAAAATGGAAAGATTATGATTTTAAATTGTTAGGAATACATTCGGCAAGTGCTCGCCGAATGTTCAAGAAAATTTATGGTATGACATTTGTTCAGTATGCAAGATCACGACGTATTGGTATTGCATTCAAAGCGATACAGCAAGGTAGTAAAGTAATCGATCAGCAAGTTTCCGCTGGCTTTGAGTCAGCAAGCGGTTTTAATGATGCCTTTACAAAAATAATGGGAAACCCATCCACAAGAATGACAGTAAAATTACTAAACACTAATTTTATCGAAACACCAATAGGTAGAATGATTTCAATAACAGATGATGAATTTTTATATCTTTTAGAATTTGAAAATAGAAGAGGACTTGAAACGGAAATATCTAAGTTACGTAATAAGCAAAATGCAAGACTAATTTATGGTGCCACAAAAATTAGTGAATTAACCGCTTACCAAATTAATCTATATTTTGACAAAAATTAAAAAAATTCAATGTACCATTATACTTGGACGGTTCTTTATTTCAAAAAAAGGTTTGGAATATATTACTAACTAGCAAGGCTGGAGATAAACTGACCTATAAAGAAATAGCTACAATACTTGGCGACAGAAACAAATCACAAGCGGTAGGTAATGCCAATGGTGCAAACAAAATTGCAATTATTATTCCTTGCCATAGAGTGATAAATAGTAATGGCCAACTTGGAGGTTACGGAGGTGGTGTCGAACGAAAAAATATTTATTAAATCTTGAATCTTCAAAGTAAAAATACTGTGATAACTAAATCATAGTATTTTTAAGTTATTTTATTTGGATTATGCTAACATGAAATCAATTACAAACTAATATTTGTCCAACAAGTCGGTACAATAATAATTATGCTTACGTTGTTAGGACATAGGATGCAATTTATAGGACAACCAAGAAAGTAATCAGTAGAAAATATTAAAAAATGGCTTTTGCAATCAATTGTTCCGAATCCGCTGTTTTAAAGAAAACCGGTCATTGGCACAAACTATTGAAGCAATCGATACAGTGAAATTAGTGCTAAAACATGAAAATTTGATCTTAGTAACGACTAAAAGTATTAATTACACAAGCAATTATAAAATGAGATATTAATTTTGCAAATATCAAAAAAAGTTTAATTCAAAAATTTTAGATTGGATCTAAATAGACGAATTAAATTAATTCGTCTATTTTTGATTCTATAACATTTGCAGTCATTAAGTTGTCAATATTTTTCGTTATCCATGTAATATCTTTGTCCCACCAGGCAAGTTTTTGTAGACGCTCAATGATAGCGTCTGGAAATCTTTTTCGAATTTTTTTGCAGGGTTCCCAGCAACAATTGAGTAAGCCGGAATATCACTAGCTACAACACTATTAGCACCAATGATTGCGCCATTTTCGATGTGAACTCCTGGTAAAATTGTTACATTCTGACCTATCCACACATCGTTTTCTATTATAGTATCTCCTTTGATTGGCAAATCATCAAATGTTGGGAGATGATCAGACCAGTTGTGACCCATGATATAGAAAGGGTAAGATGTCATTCCTTTCATGAGATGATTAGCGCCATTCATTATAATTTCAATATTTTCTCCAATTGAACAAAATTTACCGATAATCAATTTATCATTTATAAAATCATAATGGTGAGTGACGTGATCTTCAAATTTTGTCGGTTCTTTGTCTGAAAAATATGTATATATTCCTACATCAATATTAGGTTTAGTAACAACATTTTTTAAAAAGACAATACTTTTAACATTTTCATCAGGATAAATTTTATCGGGATTAGGGAATTCGGTCATAACCTTGGACCTCATCTTTCTATTAATATTTCATGATTAGTTTAACATAAACATTAACAATATTTCCAAAAACGTTACAGATATCTATGCAGCTACATACTAAAATATGACAAGCATATCACAGACATATAGTGATGTGCTTTTTGATTCAATACTTAGCAAGGCGCGTACAAAATTTGGTTGAAAAATTCAAAATTGTGATCTTTGTTTATCGTGATTTAGTTTTATAGATACAGGATATAATTTAAGTAATAACAACTTTATCATGCTAAAAACAATTAAGAAAATTAATATATTAAACTATTGCATATAAGAACATTTGTTCGTATAATGGTAAAATAGACTATATGACAAGGAACAATAAAAAATGGTTGGGCAGAGCTATAATTATCAATATGAAAAACAACGCGTATTCTTTATGATTGATTCAAAAAGCTTTTATGCCAGTGTTGAAAGCGTTGATCTTGGTTTGAACCCACTGCGATCAATTTTAGTTGTTATGTCTGAACAAGCCAATACAAATGGTGGTTTGGTTTTAGCAGCTTCACCTATGGCTAAAAAAATCTTGGAGCAAGTAACATCATGCGCCAACGTGATTTACCTAGAGATAAAAAATTGATTATTGTACACCCTAGAATGAACCTGTATATTCAAGAAAATTTACGGATTAACAGTATTTATCGTGAATATACCACAGAAGAAAAATTATTGGCGTATTCAATTGATGAGTCATTGTTAGATGTGACGGATACTTGGGATTTCTTTGGCGATTCACCAGAAATCGTGGCGCGAAAAATTCAAGAACGTGTCCGTAAGGAGACTGGCATTTATCTGACTGTTGGTATTGGCGATTCGCCAGTTTTGGCTAAGATTGCTTTAGATGTAGAAGCTAAACATGCGCCTAATCTTATGGGCGTTTGGCATTACGCAGATGTCCCTAAAAAATTGTGGCCAATCACGCAATTAAATGATATTTGGAGTATTGGCAAGCGCACAGCACTTAAATTAAATAATATGGGCGTAAATTCCATGTATGATTTGGCTCATCAAGATCCTTATATTTTCCGTGCTAAAATGGGTATCGTCGGCGAACAATTTTATGCGCTATCATGGGGCATTGATCGCTCTGATTTAACAGAGGTTATTGTCCCTAAAAGTAAATCTTATAGTAATTCGCAAGTATTACCACGCGATTATCATAAGCGTGAAGAAATTGAAATTGTCATTCGTGAAATGGTGGATCAAGTCGCCTCACGTATTCGATTCCATCAAAAACAGGCAACTATAGTGAGTTTATTTATTGGTCATTCGTATGCAGAAAGTGAAAAACAAAGTAGTCATGGTTTTAGAAAACAATTACGAATTGATGCAACTAACGACACGCGAAAATTAATGGAAATTATGATACAGTTATTTGAGCAAAATTGGCATGGCGAAGTTATTCGTCATATTGGCATTGATTATAGTGGGCTAATTGATGCCATGGGTATTCAACTAGACTTATTTAGACAACCAGAACAACAGATTAACACTAATAAAATTGATCAAGTCGTTGATGAGTTACGTCAACGCTTTGGGACAACTGCGATTATGCGTGCCATGTCCAAACTAGAAGGCGGTACAGCGATTGATCGTGCGAATTTAGTGGGTGGCCATGACGGGGGTAACAGCTATGAATGATGATTTTAGCCGATTGGTGACCAACTTCTTCAAAAATGATTATCGTGAGCGTGGCAAAGTCAAGTGGAACGGTTACTTTTTATCTGATCATACATCGTCACTGAAACAAGAAAAACAACAAAGACAACAAAGACATCATGTCACGAAAAAAATGGCACAAATGTCCTTATCAGAAATGAAGTCACGCTTACAGTATGCCAGTATTAATTATAAATTGGTTATTGTGCAAGAAAATTACACAGACCAAACAAATCATATGTTATCTAACGTTGTTGGTATAGTTGCTGGTTTTTCTGATCGTGGTGTCATGATTGGCACAGAACATATTTTATTTGAGAACATGTGGGCAGTGAGGTTAAGTCATGACAACAATTGACGAGATTATTTTAGAAATCGAACAACTATTTACCAAAAACCAAACACGATTTATGAAGTCAAGTTGGTGGATCAAATTTATTCTGGTCAAATCAATATCTACTTTCAATACTATAAGATTGGCTATGCCACAACAGTTCAACAGATTGCGCGATTAGATGGGGAAATTTATCGTGAGAAATTGCCAGAAATTGCGCAAAAAATCAGGCATGTCACAGGACTGACTGTAATACTTTAGATTGAAAAGGAACGCCTGTTATACTTATTTATGATAGTTCTTTTTTGTTTGCTTTGAGTGAACAAACTCAAAGAATTAACATGTTCGTAACCGTTACCTATCGTGATTTAGCTTTGCTGGGAATAGGCTTTACTTTAATTGGACAACAGTTATATCAAGTTAAACGGAAATTAATAAAAATAGCAATGAAAATTAAATTGTACATGAATGAAAAACCGGTTATAATATTAAGATATTAAATTACTGTTGCAATGGAATAATTGGGGGGCAAAATGATTAAGGGATATAAATTATATAAAGTTGGTAAGAGGTTAGTCACAGGAGTTGTTTTAACTACTGGTATCATGACTACCTTTGCTATTAACTCGGCAAGTGCAGATACAACGCTAGTATCTGGTTCAGACAGTGCAGTTGTCAAATCGGATACTAACCAATCTGAAAATCAGATAGCAACGGCTTCTAGTTCTGTCAAGGAACCAGATCACATAGCAATGAATTCATCAAAAAATTCATCTGATAATATTGATAACAAAGTCGCCGATAGTAACATAACTACCACGCAAAATGATAAAGATAAGGCACAAGCTGAAAAGCAAACCACATCAAATACTGACACTACTGTCAATAATGACAAGGAAACGGCAACAAATAGTAGTTTATCATCAAGTACAGTTTTGTCCACTGATAGTAATGATAAAGCAACTAACGTGACACCTTCATCAGAGATCAGTACCGTTCCAACATCAGGGAAGACAGATAGTTCCGCACAGGTTCAAACACAAGAACCTGTGAAAAACGGGTGGATCAATAAAAACGGAACAAATCAATTTTATGAAAACGGTAAAATAGTTGTCGGTGAAAAAATATTGATAATTACTGGTATAATTTTGACAAGCAAGGCAATTATTCAGTTGGACTAACCAATCTTTTATCTAAAACTGTTTATTATGATAACAATGGTCACATGCATTATGGCTATTTAAAAGTTGATCAGACATATATGTATTTTGATGAAAAAGACGGACACGCTGTGACAGGTGAACGTGACTATGGTAATGGCAAAATGCAATATTATGGTCAGGACTTTAAACAAATACAAAACAATTATGTTCGTACAAATGCCAATACCATTTATTTCTTTGGTACCAACGGAGATGCCGTAAAGGGTATTCGTAATTATGATAATGGCAAAATGGAATATTATAGTAATAACTATAATCAAGTACGCAACAATTATGTTCGTACAAATGCTAATACCATCTATTTCTTTGGTACCAACGGAGATGCCATAAAGGGAATTCGTAATTATGATAATGGCAA
>AEMJ01000049.1 GCA_000166735.2 Leuconostoc inhae KCTC 3774
CTGTTTGTTATACATTTGCACACCACAATAAGGGCATGCTAGAAATAAACCATCCGGTATACGATCGTTTACTGACGCATCCCGCTTAATTTTTGAGGTTGATTTTTGATTATTATATAAATCCATATTGTAAAGTGCGCTCACTCATTAAACAACGATTATTCATGTATGACATCATTTTTTAACCAGTAGTAAGCACAAGCCTCCCCTTCATTTTCATCAAATACTTTCTGCAATGAATATAACAATACCGCATATGTCTGCCATACGCGGTATTGTGTCTCACTCACTCTTGGGTAAACTTTCTATCCATCGTGGTAAAAATTCACTTTCTAGATAACGCGTATCAAACTCCCCACGTTGAACTTGGGGGTCATCTAATAATGCTTTTTGAAAATTACGGCTGGTATCCACACCACGTATAACTGTTTCGTCTATAATACGTCGTATTTTAGACATAGCTTGTGAGCGATCAGCGCCATGTACAATTAATTTTCCAATCATTGAATCATAAAATGGTTGGATTTTATCACCTGTAAATAACGCTGAGTCAATTCTAATACCAGGACCACCTGTAGGTAAGAAAGCAAAGTCGACAGTCCCAGCACTTGGTGCAAAGTGCCTTTCAGGCTGCTCTGCTGTCAAACGCACCTCTATAGAATGTCCACTCACTTGTACATCGTCTTGTGATACAGGTAGATCTTCGCCAGCAGCAACTGAAATTTGTAACTTAATTAAATCTAATCCTGTTACCATCTCAGATACTGGATGTTCAACTTGAATACGTGTATTCATTTCCATGAAGTAAAATGAACCATTGCGATCCTGCAAAAATTCAATTGTGCCAGTATTAACATACCGTAATGCTTGGGCAGCACGTGTCACAATATCACCCAAATGCGCTCGCATTTCTGGTGTTACGCCAGTTGCTGGTGACTCTTCCATAACTTTTTGATTATTTCGTTGTAAAGAACAATTTCGTTCTGGCAAATAAATCACATGCCCATTTTCATCACGAAATACTTGCATTTCGATATGACGCACACGTTCCATGACCTTTTCGATATACATATGATCGTCGCCATAAGATGATCGCGCTTCATTCTGAGCATCATCAAATTTGTCAGATAATTCGTCTTCACCATAAACAAAGCGCATGCCCTTACCGCCACCACCAGCTGCTGCTTTAAGCAATAATGGATAACCAATACGATTTGCTACTTCTTTTGCCTCGGTAAAATTACGTATAAAACCGTCTGATCCCGGAATAATCGGCACATTTGCGCGGCGCATTTCTTCACGAGCGTTAGCCTTGTTTCCCATTAATTCAATTGTTTCTGGTCGTGGGCCAATCCATTTTATCCCAACTTCGCCAACCATTTCAGCAAATAATGAATTTTCCGCCAGAAAACCGTAACCTGGGTGAATTGCTTCTGCTCCTGAAAGCAATGCTGCGCTTAGGATATTTTTCATATTAAGATATGAATCTTTTGGTCTTGGTCCACCCACTGAAATTGCCTCATCAGCAATCTGCACGTGTAAACTATCTTTGTCGGCTGTTGAATAAATAGCAACCGACGCAATACCCATCTCTTTTAATGTTCGGATAATGCGAACGGCAATTTCACCACGATTCGCAACCAATACTTTTTTAAACACGACTAATCTCCAATAATAAATGTCAGTTCAGCTGTCGTGGCTTTTTTATCACCAATCCAGACGATACCCTTACCAGTACCAATTGGACCACGTAAACGTTCGATTGTTACTTCCAATCGTAGCCGATCACCAGGTCGTACCATTTGACGATAGCGCGCTTTTTTAATACCACCAAAATAGGCTGTCTTGCCTTTATATTCCGGTAATGATAATAAAGCCACAGCACCTGTTTGTGCTAATGCTTCAACAGTTAATGCACCTGGGAAAGTTGGATTTCCTGGAAAATGCCCCTGAAAAATCTCTTCATTAATTGTGACATTTTTATAAGCTACTGCTTTTTCACCAGGTACCAATTCTTCAACTGTATCTAACATTAACATTGGATAACGGTGTGGAATAATTTCCATAATTTGTTGGGTATTTAAAACGCTCATTTGTTTTTAGAACATACAACAATGTCACG
>AEMJ01000048.1 GCA_000166735.2 Leuconostoc inhae KCTC 3774
GCATCGCCTAAACGACCAACGGCATTCAAACGTGGTGCAATTTTGAATGACACCGTTTCTGAAATAATGGGTTGATTCACCATTTGCCCAGCATTTTTAAGTAATGCGACTAACCCTGGACGTGGATTGTCATTTATTTGTTTCAACCCCCATGACACTAATGTTCTATTTTCGTCTGTCAATGACACCATGTCGGCAATTTCGCCTAAAGCCACCAAATCCAACATTTCTGTTGGTAATTCACTTTTATCTGTGATTGATTGACCATCTGTTAAAAGCGCTTGTGCAACCTTGAATGCCACACCAACACCTGACAAGTCATCGAATGGATAATGACCGTCTGGGTGTCTTGGGTGCACAATAGCATAGGCCTCAGGTAAAGTGGGCGGCATTTCATGGTGGTCAGTAATAATCACATCGACACCTTGACTCATTGCGTAAGCAACTGCTTCATGACCACTCACACCATTATCAACAGTGACAATAATTTGCGCGCCTTCAGCTATTAAACGCTTATAAACATCAATATTTGGACCATACCCATCTTTAAAACGATTAGGTATATAGGCAGTTACGTCAGCACCTAATACTTCGAGCGCCTCAACCATGACTGCGGTACTTGTCATGCCATCTAAATCATAATCGCCATAAACAACTATTTTTCACCACCAAATGCTGCTTCAGTAAGCCGTTCAAATGCTTTATCCATGTCATGTAGTAGCATCGGATCATGTAACTGATCAATACTTGGTTGCAAGTACTGATAGGCTGCTTCAGGGGTTATAAATCCTTTTTGAGCGACAACGGTTGCAGTTAATGGATCAATATTTAGTTTTGTTGTGAGTTGACGTACTGTCTTTTCTGTTGGCTGTGGTAATATATGCCAATTGTTTTGACTCATTGTAACCTTCTTTAATGTGTAAGATCAGCCTTACACCTCTTTTTTAAACGGGATATCGATCACATCAAAATCTCTAGCAACGGTTGTATTTGGAAAAATACGACGCACATCAGTAATTAATGTTTTGACCATTGGACCAATATATCTTGCTGATAAATGCGTCAACACCAATTTATCGACTTGTGCATTATGCGCTGCCATAGCTGCATTAACACTCGTTGAATGCGCATGAGATTTGGCTAACTTTGCTTCCTCATCTCCAGCACCATAGGTACTCTCATGTACAAGTACGTCTGCATTGTGAGCTAATATACCAATATTATCATTGGGCCGAGTATCTAAAATAAACGTCACAACGCGCCCTTTTTGGGCCTCACCAATGTAATCATGACCATCCAACCGACGACCGTCTGGTAAGATTACTTTTTTCCCAGCCTTTAGTTGTCCAAAGATTGGTCCTGAAGGGACACCTTCGTGCCGTAACTTATCAACAAGTAATTCACCTGGATGATCTTTTTCTTCAACACGATATCCCCAAGTTTCAATACGATGTCGCATCTTTGCGGCGATTACACGAAATGTTTTATCTTCAAAAATAACACCTTCAACGATTTCGGTATAGACCACAGGATATGATAAACGTGTTTCTGAAACGCGTAGGGCTGTTTGCACAAACTCTTTAACCCCTTTTGGGCCATAAATTGTTAGTGGTTCATTTTTATTAGCGCCTTGAAAAGAACGGGAACTCAAAAAACCAGGTAGCCCAAAAATATGGTCACCATGTAAATGTGATATAAATATTTTTTCAACTTTACGTGGCCGTATGGTTGTTTTTAAGATTTGATGTTGTGTGGCTTCACCAACATCAAAAAGCCATACCGCATTGCGTTCATCAAGTAAGCGCAATGCAATACTAGTAACATTTCTAAATTTTGATGGTTGGCCTGAGCCAGTTCCTAGGAATTCAAGTTGCATGGTATTTTGATCGTTGCATCCGACAAAAAATAGCACTTCGGATGCAATGTATTCTCCTAATCAATTAGATGTATGTGGATCATCTATAACTTATCCATTTTACCATATAACAGCCTCTAATGAAGTCACAATCCAAATACAACATAAAAAACAGCTTTCGCTGCTTAATTTTTATGCCAGTTCTTTTGTTGAAACGCCAAACGTTGCGACATTTCTAATGCTTCACGTGTTGGATCTTTTTTATAAAAATCCTGGTGATATTCTTCGGCTTCATAAAAGGGTTTAGCATCCTCAATTGTCGTTAAAATAGGTTTATCAAATCGACCAGAAGCGGCTAGCGCTGCTCGTGACTTTTCAGCAATTTGACGTTGTGTATCATCTGCCACAAAAATAACTGGTCGGTAACTGTCACCACGATCTTGAAATTGACCCATAGCATCAGTTGGGTCAGTTTGTTCCCAATAAATCGATACTAATTCAGCATACGTTAATTTTTTAGGATCATACACTATTTTAACAGCTTCGGTGTGACCCGTGGTATGTGAACTAACTTCTTCATATGTTGGATTAATAGTATGCCCACCTGTATAACCTGATCGCACTTTCTCAATCCCTGGTAATGAATCAAATGGTTGTACCATGCACCAGAAACAACCGCCGGCAAAAATCGCGGACTCAAATTTTTGTGTCATATTATCCTCCATATAACCATATTCTAAAAATTATAAACAATTAGTTTTTCACATCATACTATAATTTAAATTAAATTTCAAAGGTTTCTTGTTTTTTAGCTAATTTAACACGTTCAATGTCTTCCTTAGCATGAACAAGCGCTGTTACTAACGCATTAAATGGTGTATCAATGTGTTCTTGACGACCAATTTTAGCAAAAAAGCCATTCAGAAAATCAATTTCGGTGCGCTTGCCATTTTGAATATCTTGATACATCGATGGATAATGATTTCCCGCATTTTCGGGTTTTAAGAGGTCAGTTAAATCATTCATTATATCAGTGATATTAACCTTAACGCCTTGCGTTGCACCAACTTTTTGAATTTCATCAAGTATCTGCAATGCCAAATCCATCCCATTGCCTGCTGTCCCAAATTCTGCAATATTGGCATTTAATAATACGGATAATGGATTTAAAACTGAATTAATGCCTGCTTTATGCCAAATAGCGGTTAAAACGTCTTGCGTAATTTCAACATTTAAACCAGCTTGGTTTAAAGCCGCAGCTACAGAAACAGCATCAGCATGTCCAATCGCTTGTAATTTAATTGAACCCGTCCCAGTTGTATGTATTTCACCAGGCTTAACAAGTGAAGACGTCCAAAGTGTTACACCAGCTAAAATTTGATCTCGAGCGACGTGCTTTTCAATGACCTCAATATTACCCAAACCATTAGATAAAACTAACAATTGTGTTTTCTTAGTAATAATTGGGGCAATATCTGTCAACATGCGGTCTAATTGCGGGGTCTTTGTCAATAAAATAATTAACTCAAATTCACCAGTAACCTCTTTTGGCGTTACAACTGGTACAAAGTATTTTTTGGGTGGTAAATCATCGTGCACAACTGTTAAACCATTCGTATTGATTGCAGCAATATGTGCTGGCCAACCATCAATACCAGTCACTTCGTGCCCAGCCTTTTGTAGCTTCACACCTAATCGTGAGCCAAGCGCACCAAATCCTGCAATTGCTATTTTCATGCTTAATTATACTGCGTACGCGATTGCATACGCTTCCTCCATTTCGTTTAGGTCAACTTCGTCCCAATTAATTCATTGAAACAGTGCTAATATCAGCAATATTACATATCTAGCTTATCATATTTTCGACTGGCATGTTTAGATTAACCATCCTTTTTTCAAGGTAATACCGCCTTTGTGTCTATATTATTTATTGAAAGCACAAATCAGTTATTGTGACATGAAAGCGTTATAATAGATGTTAAGAGAGTTTGATCAGCTGTGATCAATCATCCAATACTTGCTTTTGAAAGGCGGTTTGAGTTCATGAATAAATCTTTAGGGACACTATTATTTGTTACTGGTTCACTAGTCATCATTGGTGGCTATTTGGCAAAGAAATTGTCACTTCTTAAGTGTTACGATTCAGAGGATTATAAAAAATTTGAAAGTTAATATAAGCCATTTTGGGCTTGTTAATTCAGAACTATTTTATGAATAGGAGATTTCTAATGCGCAAAAAGAAAGCTGTAATGATCGGTGCTGGCATAGCTAATATGGCAGCTGCCGTGTATTTGATTCAAGAAGGTCATTGGTCAGGTGAAAATATTACTTTTTATTCGCTTGACCAGCATGGTTCTAATGATGGTGACACAACTGAAGCTGCCACTGATGATTACTGGAATCAAAATCACCCCTTGGAAAACAACAAAGGTTATGTTGCCCGAGGTGGTCGTATGCTAAACTACCGGACCTATGTCGACTTGATGGATTTACTCAATCGTATCCCCTCAGCGACTGAAGTTGGTATGACGGCCGCAGAAGATACACGTGATTTTGATGCCAAGCACCCAACCTTTGATAAGGCGCGCCTTTTGCAACCTGGCCATGATATTCTCAACGCCAGTAAATTAGGTTTCAATCGTTTGGATCGCCAGTTGTTAACACAATTAATTTTAATGCCTGATGAAGATGAGACAAAACTAGATAATATTACTATTGCACAATATTTTGAAAACGATCCACATTTTTTCGAAACAAATTTTTGGTTTATGTGGGAAACAACTTTTGCTTTTCGCACACAAAGTTCAGCACAAGAACTACGTCGTTATATGCATCAAATGATCTATGAATTTTCACAAATCGAACATCTAGTTGGTGTTAATCGCACACGCTATAATCAATATGAAAGCATCATGTTGCCCTTAATTAATTATTTAAAAGCACAAGGTTGCCAAATTATTTTAGATCGTCGCGTGATAGCCTTCGAGTTTAAAGAAACATCGATGACAGACGAAATTACTGTAACTGGTTTAAAAATGATCAATACAACCACAAACGAAACGGCACATGTGCCAATTGATAATGACACTGGCGTTTTATTTACAAACGGCTCTATTACAGATTCTGCAACGCTTGGTGATTACAACACACCTGCGCCAGAAAATATGGATTATGGTGCGGCATCTAGTTTGTGGAAACAAGCAACCAAACACTTCTATAATCTTGGAAATCCTGACAAATTTTTCTCAGATCGCAATGCAAGTGAGTGGGTCAGCTTTACACTGACAACTAAAAATCATTTATTATTAAACGAAATTACACGTATCACAACACAGTTACCTGGCAATGCACTCAATTCATTCTTATCTACAACGCCGATAACACCATTAGGACAAATTGACGTTGATATGTCAATTGTTGCTCATCATCAACCTCATTTTACAAGTCAACAGCCCAACGAAACGGTTATTTGGGGATACTTCTTGTATCCTAGAAGAGACAGCTTGCTTTTTGAAAAACCTTACTTAGAATTAACTGGGAAAGAAATGGTGCTAGAATTAATTTCACACTTATCTCAAGTTGACCCTGGTCCAATCAACATTAAAGATCGCGAATCAGAAATTTTAGATAGCGTTGTCAATAATATTCCTGTCTACATGCCTTATGCTTCGGCACTATTTAATAATCGTGCTAAAATAGATCGTCCGGAAGTCATTCCTGATCATTCAACTAATTTAGCTTTCACTGGAGAATTTGTTGAACAACCCTATCAAATGGTATTTACAGAGCAAAGTGCAGTTCGTTCTGGTGAAATTGCAGCCTATCATTTCGCCGGCGTACCTATGAGCAAACTGGTTAAAACCCCTAAATATGATCATGACATTAAGACATTACTTAGAGCAACAAGAAAGATGTTTTCTTGACTGAAAAAATCATCTGAATAAAATAAAAAACAGTTACTTTTTGAATGGCATTCAAAAAGTAACTGTTTTTATATTGTTGAATCCATTTTTTCTAAATGATTATGCCAAAATAAGCGAAACATTGTTTCAAAGTTGCGTGATTCATTTTGTATCGCACCTTTTTGACAACTTTTCCATAAAAAGAACCCCTTAATTCAGATTTTCCCAAATTAAGCGGTTCACTTCAAGTTTCTTATCATTTATTCGTATCTTTAAATGGTGACTACCGTCTAATTATTTAAAAAGTTTCTGGTAGGCTTCATAAATATCATTTGTTGCATTAAAGTGACCATCAATTTTTTTATCAACGAGTTTAACTTTTAGATTCTTCCCAATAGCCTCTGTAAAGGTGCTCATGTTCTGAGACGCACCGCCCAATATAATCGGCATGCCTTTAAAGTTAGTATCAATATAGCTGACAATATCTGGCGAGGCAGCTTGGTAAAATCTTATCTGATCGTTCTTCTTTATTTCTTTTGCTGGATTGTGCCCATGTACTGACACAGATTTGTTGCCGACAGATACATGATTGCTCTCACCTATACGAAATTCAGTGCCCAGATATTTCTGTAATGTTAACTCACTAAAATCTTTGGTTATGTCTTGAATACCACGGTCATCTACTAGATAAACAGTAATTGTCTCATAATCAACATCAAGAATTAAATTGGTTGGAAACTTAAGACTCAAGGCTTCTAGTCTTTCTAAGTGAGGCGTTTTGTCAATGACGATCTCATCGTCTTCAATCTCCAAGTGTGGACTCGTGTAGACATGTACCTCGTCTCCCATCACAAAGATAGCTGATGTTACCTGTCGCATTTCAGTTAAGCGGTCCTTTGCCATGGCATCTTCAAATGACTTTATATTAATATCGACACTGATTTTTTTCTGAATTTGATTTAAACGCGACTTGTTCTCCGAAAAATTATCGTTAGATCTAAAATAGATACTAACAGTCCGGTCAATGTGCTTGCTTTGCTGAGTAACATTCTTCATGAATTCTTCTAAATAGACACTTTTCATAAGTTCCTCCATTGTTCTGCCTGCTTCGATTTATATTTCATCTATAATTATATCATAAAAGCAATGTAAACGTTTTCATAATTTAATACAGTTGCTTTCGTTTTATCTCTGCCAAAAAGTAGCATTAAATGCGTTCAAGGTTTAAAATAAAATCAAGGTTATAATGATTCTATCATGTACACTGACGTGCCACTCATACTATCTTGATATTTAATATCATTTAAATTGGAAGCAATAATGGATAAATTTATTAAACAGCAAACACCTCTTTCACAATCTCATCACATGGCAATTCCTTGGCAAAGTCTGATTCAAAACGATAAGCAACCAGCTAAAGACGCCAGTTTGCCAGAACGTGCTTCAATTGTTGGTCGTGTTGGCATCCAAATGTTGTCATGTGGTACTGGTGCATGGCGCGTTCGAGACGCAATGAATAAAATAGCTAGAAAATTAGATCTCAGTTGTTCTGCTGATATTGGTTTAATTAATTTAACATATACTTGTTTTAGTGATGGTCATAGCTATACACAACAGCTATCATTACCTAATACTGGTGTAAATACTGACAAATTAAACACACTAGAAAACTTTGTCAAACATATAGGCGATACTTTTTCGACGTTAACCGTACGACAGATTCACAACAAAATCAACGACATTCAAAACAAGCCCAAACAATATTCGCCTATAGTCGCTGGCTTAGCAGCTGCTCTTGCATGTAGTGCCTTTATTTTTCTACTTGGTGGTGGCATACCAGAAATGATCTGTTCTTTTATCGGTGCTGGTATTGGTAATTTTGTCCGCGCAACCCTAGGAAAACACACGATTACTACGCTCGTTGGTGTCGCTATCAGTGTTGCCATTGCCTGCTTAGTCTATATGTTTGCATTCAAAATATTTGAAACCTATCTGCATGTCTTAGTCCAACATGAAGCAGGTTATATTGGCGCAATGTTGTTTGTTGTCCCCGGTTTCCCTTTTATTACCAGTATGTTAGATATGTCAAAATTAGATATGCGCTCCGGCTTAGAAAGATTAACCTATGCTATCATGATTACTCTGGTTGCAACCCTAGTTGGTTGGTTAGTCGCGTTATTTTTTGATTTTCGACCTGAAAACTTTTTGCCACTCGGACTATCCCCCATCGTTATTGGCTTACTCAGATTACCGGCCAGTTTTTTGCGGTGTCTATGGTTTCTCCATTATGTTTAATAGTTCACAAAGAATGGCTATTGTGGCTGGCTTTATTGGTGCACTTGCCAATACTTTACGCTTAGAATTGGTCGATTTGACAACCATTCCACCAGCATCTGCGGCATTTGTTGGTGCACTTGTTGCTGGATTAATTGCTTCAATCGTCACACGTTACAACGGCTATCCCAGAATTTCATTAACAGTACCAGCAATCGTTATTATGGTTCCTGGCTTATATATTTATCGCGCAATTTACAATATTGGCACAAATCAAATAGCAGTTGGCGCGCTTTGGATGACCAAAGCTGCTTTAATTATGATGTTTTTACCCCTTGGTCTATTCGTAGCACGTACACTGCTAGACAAAAATTGGCGCCACTTTGATTAATATTAGTGTTTAATATAATTGTTATCATGCCATTCAAACAATTTTCCCAAAAAAAGGCCCTAGTCAGGCCTTTTTTTGATGTGTCAACACACTGTTATTACTGATGGGGGCAGTCACATGACACGCGACTAATGCTATTCAGATAGGTCTTTTTTAGTCCAGTCCCATCAAAAACGCATTCAAAGCTTCACGCCAATTCAAAATTTCAAATCCAGTGGATTCAGCTTTATCTAAGCTCATGACAGAATGTCTTGGCCGATAAGCCTTTTGCGGGAACTCGGCACTTGTGACTGGTGCAACGTCGACATCAGTGTTTTTCAATATCTCACGAGCAAAGTCAAACCATGTTGTTGTCCCCGTATTAGACAGATGATAAACACCATAAGTTGCCTTAACATCAACTAAATGTAACATGAATTCAGCTAATGTTCGCGTCCAAGTTGGTCGGCCTAATTGATCATTAACAACTGTTAACCTAGGATGTGTTGTGGCTAATCGCTGCATTGTATAGACAAAGTTATTCCCAAACTCACCAAATACCCAACTGGTACGTACAATATAAGCATCAACGCCACTTTCCGTGACTGCTAATTCACCGGCTAACTTAGCACGGCCATATGCGTTTTGCGGGTTCACCGGATCTGTTTCAACATAATCATTATTTTGGGTGCCATCAAAGACATAATCTGTGGATACAGCTACTACCTTAGCTCCAATTTTTTTAGCAGCATCAGCGACATTTTTAGTGTCATTAACATTCACTTGCCAATTCACTTCACGGCCGTCATCTTCTGCCAAATCAACTTTAGTATATGCAGCAGCATGTAAGATAACATCTGGCTTGACTGATTCAAAAGTTGCAAGTACTGCTTCACGGCTTGTAATATCTAATTGTGTCGAGTCAAAAGCCACAAAATCTAGTTCACGTTCACGCAATAACTTTTGTAACTCTTGCCCTAATTGGCCGTTTGCACCTGTGATTAAAAACTTCATTTTACTTCTCCCCCTCATAGACAAAAAACTCACATGATGTGAGTTTTTAATCGTCTTTACTGGTTGTTTTGCGCGTACTTATCTTCAACTTCAGATTTTTCTGCTTGCCACCATGATTGATTATCTTCATACCATTTGATTGTGTCAGCTAAACCTGTTGCAAAGTCAGTATATTTTGGTTCCCAACCTAATTCTTCACGAATCTTTGTGGCATCAATAGCATAACGCAGATCATGACCTGAACGATCTTGGACAAACTCAAAATCATCTTCGGACTTATTCATATCCTTTAAAATAGCGTGCAAGACAGAAATATTGTCTTTTTCACCGTCAGCACCAACTAAATAAGTTTCGCCAATTTTGCCTTTTGTTAAAATTGCCCAAACAGCTGTTGCGTGATCATATGTATGAATCCAATCACGAACGTTTTTACCGGCACCATAAAGTTTTGGCTTAATACCAGAAATGATATTCGTCACTTGACGTGGAATAAACTTTTCAATGTGTTGGTAAGGACCATAATTATTTGATGTATTAGAGATAGTTGCTTGCAAGCCAAATGATCGTACCCAAGCTCGCACTAATAAATCAGAACTCGCTTTCGTTGATGAGTAAGGACTTGATGGGCGGTATTGTGATTCCGGCGTAAACTTTTCGCCCGCACCTTCACCATGTTCTGGCAAGTCTTCACGTAATGGTAAATCACCATAAACTTCATCAGTGGAGACATGATGGAAACGCTTATTATACTTACGTGCAGCTTCAATCAATGTATAAGTGCCAATGATATTTGTCTGCACAAATGGTGATGGATCTTTTAAGGAGTTATCGTTGTGACTTTCGGCAGCATAATGAATCACCGCATCTGTCTCAGCTACTAGCTTGTCTACCAAAGATGCATCAGTGATGTCACCAACCACTAATTTCACGCGATCTTCAGGCAGGCCAGCTAAATTTTCTTTATTTCCAGCGTACGTTAACTTGTCCAAAACTGTTACAAACACGTCTGGATGTTCTTCAACGATATAACGAACAAAATTGGCGCCAATAAAACCTGCACCACCGGTTACTAAGATATTTTTATATTCAGTCATGAATGAACTCCTATTACAATTGTTCTTTTTTAAGGGGACAACATTCTTCAATAGCGGATGATTTTTATCAGCATCGCTCACTTCAGCCTGTTCAAGATTATCCCAAGTAATACCTAAAGCAGGATCTGCATACTTAACAAAAACTAACTCTAGCTTGAAATTTAATATCCAATTATAAAAAAATATGCAGAAAGAATCTGTCATATTTTTATATACTTATAGTCAATACCTGCTCGTAAGTCAATACTCCGGACTATTTTTTATCTAGGGCTGAACTGATTAGGCTACTTTCATTTTTCGATCGGCAATACTGATTCTTTCATTGTTAAACCAATAAATATACTTGGCCACATCTAAAATCAGGTGAGCAATCGATGAAAATCTAAATTGATAGATCATTTCACGCTTTAATAGTGAGTGGAAACTTTCAATTTTTGCATTATCATATGGATGCCCTAGTTTTGAATACGAATGATCTATTTTGTGGTGATTTAACAAATTTTCAAACCCAAAACTAGTGAACTGGCTCCCCATGTCCGTGTGTAAATATGTCGGCTTTTGATGTATTGATAACGCTCGTTGTAGGGTTGTGATCACTAGTCTTGTGTCCATTGTGGTACTGATTTGATGGCTTAAAATATGACGCGTTCGTAAATCTAAAACCGACGCTAAATAAACCCACTGACCATTGCTTAACTTTAAATAGGTGATGTCCATACTCCAAGCATTAGCGGCTGGTAAATGTCTAATTAAGTTGGGACGTTGACTGTAATCAACTGTTGTCGTTGGTTTGTTAAACCGACGACTCATGACAGAGTAAATGCCAGCTTCTTGCATTAAACGACGAATTCGATTGGTACCATGATGTAAATTCAGATCAGCTAATGCTAATCGCAAACGTGGCGCCCCGTAAGCTTTATAGTTATTTTGCCAAATATCACGTAACAAATCTATTAAAATAGTGTCTTCACGTTGTCGATTAGTCTCAACATAGTGAACCCAGTCAAAGTAGGTGCTTTTGGGTATTTTGAGTAGGCGAAGTACCATTATGAGTTTAAAATGCTGTTTTAGCAATGACTGGACAATAGGAAAATGGGTCTTACGTGTTACTTGCGATGTTCGCCGAGCAAAACGGCCGCTAATTTTAAGATTTCGTTTTCTTCTCTCAAGCGCGCCATTTTCCTTCTGCATCGTATTAAATTCAGCACGAGTCACTGGCTTACCATTAGCATCAGTGCCAACGATTTGGGATTTTTTAACCCAACCTGTAACAGTTTGTACAGCCAGATGATATTCATTGGCTAGGGAATTAGCAGAACGTCCCTCGTTGTACAAGGCAACAATAGATGATTTAAATTCAGGTGTGTATTTTCTTGTTGGCATAATAAAAAACTCCTATACTTGATTATCTCGGATTCTACCCTAGAAATAAAGTAGTCCGGATTTTCAGTATACGAGCAACCATTACTTGGCATAACTCTTATTTTTAAATTTCTTCAACAAAGGTAAGATAGGATTTGCTTTTAGAATAGTCGTTAAACCCAGATATACTCCAGTTCCCAAAATAGCTTGAATAATAGTTGTTATTGGGGTAGCTTGCATGTTTGCTGTCAATAACTTAATGGTAAATATCATTATTAAAGCAACAATAACATTAATTAAAATTTGCCATCTGGAATATCCTAGATGTGTTTTCTTCCAAAAATCCCACAAACGAATTAGCCAAATTAGAGATTCAACCGCAACGGATACAACGGCTGCACCTACAGCACCTAATGATGGAATTAACATAAAATTCAAAATCACACTAATTACAGCCCCTAAGTAAACAGAATTATTGTACTCTTTAATACGATTTTGTGGAATTAAATATTGTCTAGAGATGGACATACCACCAGGAATGACGATAACTAATAGACTTAGTACTGATAAAACTGTATTCATACCTAAGAATGAAGAACCAAAAAACCACGGAATTAACTTATCAGATAAAGCTATAATACCTGCCGCAATTGCAATCGTAAAGTATGCTTCAAAATTCAGCACGCGTTGAATCATGACGTATCCTTCATTATACTTATTTTGGCTAAATAGTCTTGTAGCATGTGGCATTAAAACAGTATCAATGGATGAAATTAATGTAATAAAGACTGTCGTCACTAATAATGCATTAGAGAATATTCCTACAAATGTTTTACTCCCTAATGCACCCAACATTGTTTTATTAAGATTAGTATATAGAATAATCGCAACTTGTGGAATAAAGAGAACCATTGAATCCTTTAGGGCAAACCACATTTCGGTAAATTTTGGTTTCACAAAATAAATCTTCTTTTTTAAAAAATACCATAAAGTAATCGGATTTAGTACTGTAGCAACAGTAAGTATAAGTGCATATTTGATTAAATCATTACTAGAATTAATTTGCGTAATGATCAGCAGGAAAGTAATTATTTGCAAAAAGAAATTTACAATAGTAATTTTTTTAAAATCTTCTATTCCCATAAAAAACCAGGAAATATCTAATCCAGCCGCAACAACAAGTAATGATTGTATGAAATAAATTGTGCCAAAATTAAAAGTGAATCCTATTACAAAATAGGCAATTAGTATAACCCCTGTAAGTAAAATACTAAAGCCTTCTAATACCCAAAACTTTTTGCTTAATAAGTTTTTATCATCGCCCATCCTAGCTATCTCGCGTGTACCATATAATGGTAATCCTAGTGCCGTAGCTAGAACAAAGTATTGTGCAATTGAATTTGCATATGCATACTGTCCGACACCTGATGAACCCAATGCGTGTGAAACAATGGGTACCGTAATTAAAGGCATTAAAATTTTTAGCACCTGATAACTGGATTGATATATCAAATTTTTTCCAATTTTATTCATTATTTCCTCGGCAACGAACCATCGCTCAACAAAATTAATTGTTTATTTTTAGTCTCTCTTATACAAATCTCTTGTATAAACCTTATTTTTCACATCACTTAAAAGGTCGTCCCAACGATTAGCTACAATAACATCTGATTCTTTTTAAATGTATCCAAATCTTTAATCACTGTAGATTTGAAAAATTCATCGTCTTTTAACGTTGGTTCATAAACGACAACTTCGATTCCTTTAGCTTTAATACGCTTCATAACACCTTGAATCGATGATGCGCGGAAATTATCACTACCCTCCTTCATTGTCAAGCGATAAATGCCAACTTTATTAGGATTACGCTGAATAATTTGGTTAGCAATAAAGTCTTTACGTGTAGTATTTGAGTCAACAATACCTTGGATAATGTTATTAGGCACATTATCAAAATTAGCTAGCAATTGTCTTGTATCTTTTGGCAAGCAGTATCCGCCGTAACCAAATGAAGGATTATTATAGTGTTTACCAATTCTAGGATCCAGTCCAACTCCATCAATAATGCTTTTTGTATTTAACCCACGTACTTCGGCATAAGTATCTAATTCATTAAAGTAAGCAACTCTCATTGCAAGATATGTGTTTGCAAATAATTTGATTGCTTCAGCTTCAGAACTATCAACAAATAATTGAGGTATATTCTCTTCATATGAACCCTCAACCAATAAATCAGCAAACTGATGAGCCCTTTCCGAATCTTCACCAAGAATGATTCGAGAAGGATGTAAGTTATCATAAAGTGCCTTCCCTTCACGTAAAAATTCTGGAGAAAAATAATATTTTCAGTATCATATTTTCCTTAGCAAAAGATGTGAATCCTACAGGAATAGTTGATTTAATAATCATTAATGCTTTTGGGTTAACTTCCAGTACTTCCTGAATCACTGATTCTACAGCACTGGTGTCAAAATGATTTGTCTCAGTATCATAGTTTGTTGGTGTTGCTATAACAATAAAATCAGCGGTACTATATGCTTTTTTACCATTAACTGTAGCCCTTAAATCTAACTGTTTGTTAGCTAGAAAATCCGAAATTTCTTTATCTTGAATTGGAGAAATCCCCTGATTAATCAGATCTACTTTTTCTGAAATAATATCAACAGCAGTGACTTCATTATTTTGCGATAATAAAGTAGCTAACGATAATCCAACGTATCCTGTCCCTGCAACTGCAATTTTCATTTTTAAACTCTTCTTTCCTTAAGTTTCTATTAACCTAATTAGCAACAACTACAAAGTAATTTTACTTTTAATTCTGGTAATTTAATACATTAAGAATAATGTGACAGTAATTAAGTGTAAATTTATCGCGTTAAGAACTATGATGCTTACTTCAATGCTTCTTTAAGATACACAAATCGTGTAATGGTCATTCCTGGTAGAAACAATAATATATAATTTATATTTTTTGAAATTTTGAATAATTGTACTGCATCACCAAGTGATTTCCACCATCCAAAATTCTGTTGTTCTTTCCGCCCAATTCGATCTTTTAAGTATTGAATTTCAAACTTTTTATTAATATCAATCGGTAAATTTTTTATTCTCTTAGCATGTTTTAATCGAATGTACGCTACTGCTGATTCCCACTTATTAAGTTGTAATGACATTCTATCTTTTCCTGTCTTACTATCATCTTGAATAACTGTTAAAATTTCAGGAACAAATGCTATATCTGATACTTGGCTTAAACGAATCAAAAGTTCATACTCCTGCCAATGAGTCAATTTTTCGTCAAATAGTTCTTGCTTTAATATTTTACTCTCAAATAAAATCGAAGAGGTAACTGTCGGAATTTCTGAAAATATTCTTTCCGAGACTTCACCTTGTAAAGTTGGGAGAATATCAAGATATGTTTTCCCCCCTTTCAAACGTCTTAACCCAGTGTAAACAATACCAACATTGTTTTGTTCCGCAACTAATCGCTCTTTTTCAATTTTAGTCGGTAACCAATAATCATCATCATCCAGTAGTGCAATATAGTCTCCAAAACTTTTCTTTATAGCCATATTTCGAACAATGGCACCACTCAAATATTGGTCAGTTTGTAATGTTTCGATATTATCATAATTAGCCGTATAGTATTTTGCAATACTTAAGGTTTCTGAATCAACACTGTTAAGGACCACTATAATTTGATCAATTTTTATAGTTTGCTCCAAAACCGATACAATCGCTCTTTTAAATAATTCAGGACGACTATGTGTTGTGATAATGGTTGTTATATTTTTTATTCATGATATCATACCCACCTATTGAAAGTTTGACGTAATTGACGCTTAATTAAGAATTGCCAGTTTGATTCACGAAATAAAATTGGCATTTCAATTAAAATTTTGTCATTATAGGTTAGCCACACATCTAATAGCCTTTCACTTAAAAACCCATAAACTCTTGACTGATATGAACTATATCCATCTGTGTTAATTCGAGATTCCATCTCAAACAATATACTGAATAGCCACTCACTATAGGCATCAAATATTTCTGACGATGTAATTAATATATTTAAAGAATGATACCGCTTTGATGACATGACCTCCTTATATGAATCAATATACTGCGGATACATTTGCTCAATTATATCATTTACTAGGGATAAATCTTTTTTATAATGATGATTTTCATAATCCTCTTGTATATTGTTTCTAACATATACTCTTTGACTAACTATTACATCAGTATTTTTTAAGATATTCTCTATATTCTCAAAGGCAATCGGCACCTTATCTTTAGGATTCTTCAATAAACGCCGATAATGTACTAATCCTTTAATTGGGTCTTTAGAGTTCTTCCAAATCCAATATTGTGCGGTAAGCTCAGAATATTGTGAATTTTTATCCGCAATTTCTTGACCTTTCGAATCAGTTAATGCATTTTGTTCTTGGGCAAGTTTGCTTGAATTTTTACCAACATATATTTTTTTATATCCTGTCGGTAATTCAAAATCTATTTCTTTGTGTGACACAACATAAACACTCATAATTTTCTATACTCCATACGGGATAATTCCATTGAAATTTTGCAATACGGTTCGAAAAAAGGTTATAAATAAAATTAGAAGAATCAACGTTGGAAAATATAGTTGCACAATCAGATTCTTGGGTTTTTGAACAATTGGTTCAAATATCATATTTGGAAACAAAATAACCGGTATTACTACAAAAAATATGGCAATACGATCAGAAATCCAACTTGCTTGAATCGCTAGTAACATAGTACTCATCGCATAGGCAGCAATCAAAAACTTATTGGCTACATTCTGCTCATGATAATTTCTAACATATGGTGTAAATAATACTAAAACACGTAAAATTGTCAATCCTAATGTCAATATTGAAGAATTATATGATTTTGTTTGTCCAAGCGATACATAGCTAAGATAATCTGAACCTGTTGATTGTACTAAACTAAGAACTATATTAGCGGTCAATCCTGAATTTAAATATGTCAATACAGAAACTATAATAGATATTAATCCTATTACAACTAATAATTTTGGCCATCGATTTAGAACAAAATACAGTATTACGGTAACAAAAATGAGAAACAGTCCTATTTTAGAAGATTTATGAATTCCCATAGCAATAGTAAATAAAAGTAAAATACTGATTAAGTTCAATATCCCTAAAACTGTTAACAGTTTTCTTTCTAAAATTTTAATAATCAAAAACATTATTAATGTCAAAATACTAACAGCAAACATTTGACGTGCAATATTAAACGCATAAAAGGGAATAGTTAATAAATACAGCGATAACATTGAGAATACATAATTTTTTGAAAGGCACCGTATAACAATATATATAGGTATCAGTGTCAATACAGCCAAAATTAATTCAAAATTTTCAAAAGAAACTCCTCGAGTATGAAAAAATTTGAAATATTGATATAATACTGTTCCGTGTCAATCGGATAAACTCCTAAGTTATAGTACCGAGCATAATTTGGAGTATCTGTACCAGTATAACCACGCATACCAATTAACAATACTATAATTATTCCTTCTAAATAAAACAATGTACTGGCAACTGGTCCTTGTTGGTAGTTTACAAAATCATCAGTTCTAATTGTTTTTGCTGTTACATCTTGAAAAATATAAGCTACCAATAGAAAAGACATTATTAACAAATAAATTGTCATCTCACATTCCCTTTATTATCTTAATAGTTTAAGCCATTCCTTAGTAATTTCTTTTTCCGAAAAATTAACTACTCTATTAATAGATTGACTAGATAATTTTTTACGCAAATTTTCGTCATTTACTAACCTGACAATTTCTTCACCAAATTTTTGCACATTCCCTTGTGGAATAAGAATACCATAATCACTATCTTTATTACTTAGGATAATTCGTGTGCCATCTAAATCAAATGCAATAATTGGTAATCCATACGACATGGCTTCACCTAATGTTAAAGGGAAACCTTCAAATCTTGAGGGCATAATAAATATAGAGGCTTCTTGATAGATCTTTTCTAATTTTTTACCGTCCACCGCTGATTCCCAAATAATTTTATTATCAGAAGATTCCACAATATCTCCAAATATTTTCTCATCTTCTGGTGATCCACTACCGACTACTTTTATTTGCCATTCATTTGGAACGTAAGTAACAAGTTTTTTTAAATAATCTAATCCTTTATGTTGAATATCAATCCTAGCAATTATTAGAATTGTTTTTGTACTCATATTTGCAAGATGTTTGCTAACAACTGGCATTGGGTTAGGTATAAATATTGTCTTAGGAACATATTTTTTATATTCTAATTCTTGCTTTGGAGTCAGTGCTACTAATGAATTAACAGCCGAAAATCCCCTCTTTAATTCTTTCTTATATCCTTTGTATTGTATATCAAAGAAAGCATCAGGTTGCATATGTATCCACGAAACTATATTTATGTCAGGCAAGCACTTTCGTATTTGATACGCAAACGTTGATGTCAAGTCTGTTAGAATAACATTTCTTACACTATTTTGTTGTAAAAAATCTACTAAATCATTTAAGCGCTTACGTTGTAAAATTGTGTAAGGAATTAATTTTTTTACAATCGAAATTAGTGGCTTCATCCATTTTTTGTTTTCTAACTTTTGGTTCACCGACTGACTCTGCGTATGAACAAGGCTATTTTTATCAAAGTACAAAGGTGCCTTACTTATGAAAAAAGGCAACCTTTTCCACACAGAAAAAATCGCTACTTCTGTAGATTCATTAAGAGCTCCTGCTATATTCGAAACAACACGTTCACGACCACCAAGTCTCAGTTCAGTAACTACAAAAACTGTGTTAAAACTCATATTTTTTTCTCTTATTTCTTTTTTATTTCTAATACCGATTGCAACACTTAATAAAACATCTAAAATTAATTGGAATCTATCAGTCTTAAGAAGTTTAAAAGTTATACGTTGCATTAAATCAGGCACGAATTGATTTGAAAATCCACCATTTTTCAATACAATATTGTCCATAAATAGAAGTAATTGTTTGAGAACAAGACGTTGTTCATCTGATTTTCTATACTCTGCCTTAACCACAACCACATGCCCTAGTAATATATGATTCATGTAACGTACAGCACTTTTTTGTAACTGAATATCTTTTAATTCACCTATCATATCAAGATAAGGTATAAATGATTTGATACTGTCAAGGTGCCTCTCAGGAGAGTCTAAAGATTGAGTGATGGTTTTTTCACTTTGCCGATAAGAATATATAGGTTCATGCAAAACTGATATTTTATTTGCGGATATTCCCATGCTCATAACAATACCAGCATCTTCATATAAAATATTTTCAGGAAATCCTTTTGTACTCCAAAGGCTCTTGGAGTACAATTTATTCCATGCTCCAGAATACATATTCTCAATTTCAGATCGAACTGTCTTTCTTGATAAAACTTTTCCATTTGAGTCAACATAATTAAAATCGGCAACTACTAGCTGAGCATTATCCTTTTCAGAAAGATTGATAAGATCTTCTACGACGTGTTGATAAACCAAATAATCATCCCCATCTATAAACATAAGAAAATCACCGGTTGCTTTTTTTAATCCAGTATTCCTTGCCGAACCTAATCCTTGATTTATCTTATTGATTACTATAACTTTATCCGTAAACTCTTCTAAGACACCTTTAGTATTATCTATAGAACCATCGTTGACAACAATGATTTCAATGTTATCATATGTCTGCTCCACAATAGATTGAACAGTCTGAGAAATCGTTTTCTCAACATTATATGCAGCGACTAATATACTAACCTTCTTTTTTTCATTTCCCACTACATCTATTTCAGTATCAATAACTGTCTCTTTAAACACACCATCACGCTTCATAACAGATACAAACGTTTCCACAGCCAATAACATGTCTACTCTAAAACTCACGTGTGCTGCATACTTAGCATCATAAGTTGCTTTATCTTCATCAGAAATATTATTACGCCCGTTAACTTGTGCCAATCCTGAAATACCAGGTAGGACCTGATCAGCACCATTATGTTTACGCAAAGATAGAACTTTTGAATCTGTTTCAGCTAAAGGACGTGGTCCAATAAAACTCATATCGCCTTTAATAATGTTCCATAATTGTGGCAGCTCATCTATCGAAGTTTTTCTGATTACCATACCAAAAGATGTGACATAACTAGTAATATCATCAAACTCTGAATTTGCCTTCACAGGTGCCTTATTTGTCATCGACCGAAATTTATATAGCAAAAAAGGTTTGGAATTCATACCGTATCGTTCTTGTCTAAATAAGGCGGTTCCCTTTGAAGTAAACTTTATAATTAGCCCGATAACAATTAGTGGGATAAATAAAATAATAACCATAGGAACAGCAATTAATAAATCAAGTATCCTTTTAACGACTTTTTTATACAACATTGCGGCTCTCCTGTATCTCATCTCTCATAGATAACTAATTATTTAGCTTTAGTATCCCCATATACATAGCCATATCCATAACCGTATCCAGCACTCCCCTTCTTTTTACGGTTCATATCATTATAAATAAATCCAAGTACTGGTGATCCAGCAATTTTTAGAATGTCATTGGTCCGTTGTAATGCCCCCTTAGTCGTCTTATCTGCGCTGACCACAATAGCAACACCGTCCATTTTACTCATCAATACTTGCGCATCTGTTACCATCAAAAATGGCGGTACATCGAATATGACCAAATCATAATGTGCTCTTAATTCACTAATAAGCGTCGTCATGCGACCCGAACCTAACAGTTCAGCTGGGTTAGGTGGCACAGGACCCGAAGTAACGACATCTAACTTATCCATACTTGTTTTATGGATAATCGCTTGGATGTCACTGTTAGCATCTGCCAGATAATTGGTTAGGCCATGGTTATCAGTAATGCCGAAAGTTACCGCAACAGTTGGCCGACGTAAATCAGCATCCACTAATAAAACTTTTTTACCCTGTTGCGCGCAAGCGACAGCGAGATTAGCTGTAATAGTTGACTTACCCTCTGATGGCAGTGCGGATGAAATAAGTAGTGTCTTGACATCCCCCTTGGCAACAGATGCAAATTCAATGTTTGTTCGCAATGTTCGAAACTGTTCTGAAACTGGATTTTTAGGCTCTGCTGCAGTAATTAAACGTGCACCCTTAGTCATTGTTTCAGTTGATAATCTATCGCGTCCAGTTTGTGATCGTTTTTTAAAAAAAGCCATAACTGTGTGTCTCCTCTATCACTCTCTATTTAAGCGACTCACACGTGAGCGTGAGTGATTACCAGTAGAACGATTCTCTGCCTGCATATATGCCACATCAAAATGCTTCATAGCCTTAATATGGCCAATGACACCTAAGTTAGTCATGCCAAATAGTTCTGTCACCTCATCTGGTGACTTAACTGTTGTATCTGACAACTCACGAACTAATGCAATCAAAAATGTTAGACCTCCCAAAATCACAAGACCGGCTAAAGTAAACAGTTTTTTATTTGGACCAACTGGACTATCAGGTGTTTTCGCTGAATCAATAATAGAGACATTATTGATTTTCATAAAATGACCAATCTTATCTCTAAATGAGTCAGCAACAGTATTAGCCACCAATGCGGCTTGCTTTGGATCGTTTGACTTCACATTGATAGCAAATACTTGTGAATTCTGTTGATTACTAATAGAAACCATCTTTTTCAGGTCATCAACTGTGAGATTATATTTCTTTTGCGATGATGCGCGCGTCACTTCTTTTTGTTCTGGTGTGATAAGTCGACGGGTACCATCAGCAAGTGTGTCAAATACTGCCGGTTGATATTTTTGCACAACAATGCGATCTGGTTTCTTTAAGGTATTTGATACATCCCCCAAAACATTGCTTGAGGTAACCAAGTTTTTATAGGTATTAATAATTTGCACATCAGCTTGCTGATCAGATAAATTCGCTGTTGTTTGTGCATTGTCTGTTGTCCGGTTGACCAACATACTAGTTGAAGCGATATAAGTAGGTGCTATAAAAAATTTAGCGATACCAAACCCAACAGCACCACCAATAATTGCCATTAAAACGAGCATAAAAAATATTTACGGATAATATCCCATAATTGGCGTAGTTCAAGTACGTTATTCATTAATTTGTTTATCCTTTATAATTATGTATTTTAGAAACCATTAAAAAAATGACGTTTGACAATCATTTCAGGAATTAATTTTTCAACATTATTTCCATCTAAAATCGCCTCAGCATTTTTTTCAAACATTTGCTGATACTGCTTTCCTAAATTAGTTCCTAATTTATGAAATGCCTGACGCATTTCATATTCACGATTTGGTAAGTCATGCGCATCCGAGACAAAGACATGGGCTAAATTATGGGCTACAATGGCTTCCGAAAATTTCTCAACTTTTTTGCCAAAAGTACCGACATATGAACTCGCGGTGACTTGAGCAATTGCACCTTTTTCAATCAGATTGAATAAAATATCTGGTTGCGCCATTATCTTCAAATTACGCTCTGGATGTGCAATTTGCACACTAATGCCTCGTTGCATGATATTAAATATCATATCATCACTATATGTGGGCACATCATCATCCGGAAATTCCAACAATAAATATCTATTATCTTCATCAGCAAACAAAATATCATCATTATCTAACGCATCAATCAGCCCACCATTGATACGTACTTCCTGCGAAGGAAAGACTTGCAATGGAATCTTTTCTTTATCTAAGTGCGCTTGAAATTCTTGAGTTAATCGGATAACATCTGCTTTGTGGTTCATGTAATGGCCATTCATGTGATGAGGTGTCATCAAAGCTGCTTCTATTCCATCTTCAACTGCTTCATGTGCCATTCGTAAGGATGCGCGTATTGACTTTGAACCATCGTCAATGTTTGGTAACAAATGACTATGTAAATCGATCATATTTTCTCCCCGCCACACTGCATACTGTGCTCAATATAGATTAATACTCACTTATTTAAGTATACCGATTATGCTAGAGCAATCATATTACATAATTATTACAAAAAAAGAAGCACATATTTGTGCTTCTCGATTCTAATAGACGCTAACAGATCAATCTACAGCATTACCTGCATTATCGAAGTAAATTTTTCGACCATCGATTTGTACAGATTGGTTCGAAACCCGTTCACCTGAATCAGCATCATAATAATGCATATGACCTGCTTCATCAATATGCGTACCGCCCTTGAGTTGTACACCGTTATCATTGAAGTAAAGAACTTGATTATTAATTATTTGTTCTCCTGTTACGGCATGCCCCTGATTATCCAAATATAACCAAGACCCATCTGGTAATTCAGCAAAATCATTTGTTAGTTTTTGACCATTAATACCTGCATAATAGCTTATTGTGCCATCACTATTTTTGACTTGGTCATTTTTGACTTGTTCGCCATTCTGGTTAAAGTACACTTGGGCGCCATTAATTGTCTGTTCCCCTGTCAAAGCAACACCTTGAGCATTCAAGTACAACCAGGCACCATTATCCAAACGTTTGAAATCGTTTTTGATTTGCGTGCCATCATAATTGAAATACAAGATTTGACCGTTGATATTTTGTTGACCAGTAACAGCAATGCCTTGGGCATTCAAATAAATCCATGATTTATTTGCTAATTCTTGCCATGTATTAGTCAATAAATTACCTGTCTGACCATCGAAATATCGCAAATTACCCGCAGTATCTCTGATGTCAGTTCCCTTAACCTGAACGCCATTTTGATCAAAATATTGCTCAGATGTCGAACCATTATCTGCAGTAATTGTTGTTAATCCAAGCGCCATATGTCCGTCCGCAAAGAAATAACGCCAATTATTATCAGGTCCTATATAGTATTGATTTGTAACTGCCTTGCCAGTCTTGTTGTAATAATATTGATTTTGACCGTCAGACAAGTAAGCATCTTGTAATTCAACGCCATTAGGCAAGAAATAATACTTTTTACCATTAATTTGTTGCGTGCCAACAACCATGTATCCATCATTGTCGAAATAATACCAATTTGTATTATCTTGAATAAAGGTATTCTTCGCCTGATAACCACTCGTTGAATAAAATGATGTCTTACCATTCTCATCAGTTGTAAAACCAGTGCTTGTTTTTCACCTAACAATTGTTTAGGTAAGAAATCGTTATCACTTGACACATTAAAGTATTGGTTTGTTGCCCAATCCTTTAGTACATACCAAGCACCACGACCTTGAATATTTGAGCCATTAAAGTACTTAGCTGACCACTCTGTGATTTTAACATTTGGATTCATTGGCTTACCTGTAGAAATTTGCTTTGTTTCAAACAGAGTCGGATAGTCTGCCTTCAATTGATCCAAGAATGCGCCGCCATACTGTGCCTGGTATTGACCACCACCAATTGTTGATGAATCATATAAAGTATGGTTGATGACAGAATCAGCGTCATCTTTTCCAGAACTATTTGTGCGATCTGCTGTCACAATTTGTTCCCCTGGTAAATTATATATTTGATCAGGCACCCAATCGTTAATGGCTTGAATCCCTTGTGCATGTAAAGCTCTCAAAGTATTTACCAATTGATCAGCTGTCCCATACTTCGTGGGTGTATTGTAACCAATGTCATAGCGATCGGTAAATGCGTAACCATTTTGAACAATTGAGTCTAAGAAACTTGTGTCCGTACTTGAACGGTATTGCGGTGCTAATTCAAAAGAAGTGATCCCAAGACTCTTAAACAATGCCGCATTTTGTACTATTTTGACGTTAGTATACTCGTCGGCATTGGTTGGCATGGCTTGAAAATTAGAAAATCCTTCATAGATGACTTGAGAATCTAACGCTGCATTAGAATGATAAGTCGCACCATCTGTTGAAGTAGTCTTACTACTTGTTGTTCTCACATCTTGATTGTCACTAGCACCAACAGGTACCCATGCAGCAAGGTAACCAGAAACTTGCGGATCGTTGATACCATACACCATATCTGATTTGAAAATCAATTGTCCCAAATCATTTGTACGAACAATTGGTGCCCCAGCATCATTATTATAAATTTTCAAACCATCTTTAGTACTTAACATTAAGGCGCGATAATCTTGATTTTTATGCGCAGCCCCCATATTCAACACAACTTGTTCATCGTTATTTAGATTCAAATCAGTCTTGTTACTAATAACCAGACCAATGCCTTCTGTGCGTGTCTCAGCATTGCCAGCATCTGTCGCCTTCATAGAACCGGTTCCATAACGGACCGAAGTCAGTACGCCTTGATTATCATGTAGATAAGACATGCCCATACTTTGACCACCAGAAACGTACTTTACACGAGACTGCAATAGTGAAGTAATCGCATCATAATATGGTGATTTTTTAGCCATATATTGCCCATCATCAGTATATAAATCACCATAATACACACGTGGAATTGTATCTTTATTAGTTAATAATAATGCATAAGAAGATGGTATATTATAAGCAGTGTATTCTTTATCCGCTTTTAATTCATCTGCATTATATATTGCAAAAGCTTTCTCAATTTCATCAGGTGTAACCGTTAAGCCATCTGATTTAGGATTGATTTTATCTTTGACAATTTGTGCAATAACTGTTTGTACTTCACTATCATGTGCACGGATAAACGAGTAATTTGGTTGCGCTGTATTTTCTGTTGCATCTTCTGTACGATTAACCAAGCTATTCGTAATAGTTTGTTCTAAACCACTTCGTTGGCTAACTGGCACATTTAACGCATATTTCAAGCCAAGATGAATTGGAAAATCCATTGTTAATTGATTATTGCCATGTGCTTTGATATAAGCGGCATCTTTGGATTCCCAATCTTCTAAAATTGAGAGATGCGCATTGGCTTGACTATCACTTTGGTCTATTTTATAAGCTGCTTTGAAGTAATCGCTAGCAATTTGTAACAAGTCAGCATCCACGTTATCAACAGCATCAACTCGGTAACCATCAAAATTAGCAGTTGGATCATTTTGTGTGATGGTTCCAATGTTCATCATGTAGTACAACCAATTTAATTGTTCAGCTTGCACAACTGGATTTGAATTATCCACATCGTTAGCTAACAACATCTCATAGCCACCTTGTTGTCCAGAATCAGTAATTTGACCTTTTTGATTAATCGGTGTGCGGTTTAATAATCGGTCATCTGAATTTGCATCTGGTGTCTTGTCACTGTTAACATATAGCAACGCCCCACCTTGAAGATGATCATTTGATTTAGATTCACTTGTAATATTCCAGTTTGGTTGCGTCTTAATCCATTGACTGATATCTGTTTTTAACCAATCAGTATTGCCAGATAAACTAATTCTCTGTTCAATATTTTTTGGACTGACATCGCATGATTTGTCAGGTCACTTGTTTGCGAATTATTTGAAATGGCCACATCATCTTCTAGAAGTCCAAGTGACTGCATATATTTGAGGTAAGCAATTTGTGTATCTTTGTCAGGCCACCATGACATTAACAATGGTCGAAAATCAGTTGCCATTGATGGTGTCCATGTAGTACCTGCTTTTAAAATGTCCTTAGGTCGATACCAACTACTAGCTGTCAGGTAACCATCAACATTTGTGAAGCTATCCGATTTTAATGAATATGCAGCGTTATGTTCATTAGCTATATTTGTCAGGCCTTCAACATATTGACGATCATTTGATGTCAATTCACCAGTTGTCTTATCAAAATAAAGTACTTGGCCATCAATGACAGCGGTAAAATTCTTCTTAATTTGACCATCATCACCTACAAAATAGGTTTTTCCATTAATTTGTTTGATATTTGGTGATGCGCTTTCTACTTGATCCAGTTTTTGCGCATCACTTTTATTTGTTGTTGCTGTTTTTGAAGTGGCCTCAACTGGTTTGTCTGCTTTTTGGTATCAGTTGTTTTGTAAACTGTTGCTGCTGTTTGCGTGTCGCCTGTTTTGGCTGTTGTTGGTACTATTGCCGTGTCTTTGGCTGGTGCTTCAACTGGTTTATCTACTGTCGGCACTGTCGTGTCTTTGGCTGGTGTCTCAACTGTT
>AEMJ01000047.1 GCA_000166735.2 Leuconostoc inhae KCTC 3774
CACGCATCATGAGAAAGAAAAAGGCCCCTAAAACAGCATAAACAATTAAAATTGAAGGACCGGTACGAGAAATAGAATTACCGGCACCTAAAAAAAGTCCAGTTCCAATGGTACCACCAATGGCAATCATTTGGATATGCTTCTTTTTGAGACCACGTTTAGTACCGTCTGCGTTTGTAGCTATATTTGTATATTCTTTCATAATAAATGAACCTCCCAAGTTGTGAGGACTATTAAAATAGTCGTTGAAACTATATTATCATTTTAATCATCAATTACTCATTTAATAAATACAAAAAATATTTTTAATTTGTGCATTATGCACAAATTAAATTAATAATAGTGCTAATTGAATATCTATCAGAACATCTGGCATTTCTAAATCAATGCCCAGTAAGTCACTAATCCGTTTTAGGCGATAATTAATTGTATTTCGATGAACAAACAATGCTGATGCAACTGCAGTCACATTTTGATGTAAAAATACATAGCTTTTTAAAGTTGCCAACAATTCTTCATTTCCTAAAATACGGCCTAGTGTTTTCTCCACAAAAACATCACTTTCTTGTTTTGGTAATAGATTAAGCAACTCTTGTGCATTTTTTGGCCGAAAAATCATAATTGGATGTTGACTGGAGGTTAATTTCAAAGCATTATTAGCTTGATCGTATAATTCAGATAATTTATGAATAGACTTTGAAATTCTTGAGAATCCTATTGTAAAAGAGTGATGCAATGCTTTTTGCGTCTTTAAAAAATCAAACAATTGATTTAAAAATTGTCGTGTATCAATATTTTGATTAATAAGTAGTACGAGCTGCTGACTGTGCGAAAAAGTTAAAACAGGCAGCTGGTGTTCTGAAATGAACCAACGTGTAAGTTGTTGCCGAATTTCAAATTGGTGTGATTCAATGATTTTATTTTGTTGAAGAAAA
>AEMJ01000046.1 GCA_000166735.2 Leuconostoc inhae KCTC 3774
TTTATGATTTTCCGTCTTTACAAATATGAAAAATTAAGGAGGATAAGAAAAATGAGTGTCATATTACAAAATGGTTTGTTGAAACGTGAGCGATTGACATTAGGTGATTTTTAAATTATTGCAACCAACCTTAAATGTTTTGGTAGTTAATCTTATGCCCAATCGATTACAAACAGAGAAGCAATTTGTACAATTACTCACAAAATTATCAGTTAACGTACGCGTCACATTTGCCATTCCGGCGTCACACCATATTAAAATAATGCTGACATCATTAAAGCAAATTACGACACTTTTGAAGATATTTGGCAAAAAAATATGATGGTTTAATTGTGACCGGTGCACCAGTTGATCGTATGAAATTTGAAACAATTGACTATTGGCAAGAATTTAAACAATTATTGACATGGCGAAAAACACATGTAAGAGAAAATTTGTTTACTTGTTGGGCAGCTTATGGCGCTGGATATGCTGAACGTAACTTTCCTGTACGGCGTAGTATAAAAAAAGTGTATGGCGTTTACCATGTGGACAATATATTGAATCAACGTAGTCATTTGACTAAAGATTTAACACAAATTACCATGCCACATTCACGTTATTTTACTATTCCAAATGAAGGTCTTGCACGTCGATTAAAAGTTGCGGGCAATGATGTGGTTGGTGCATTTATTTTACGTGATGAGCGTGCAAGTTCAACGTATATCACAGGTCATTTAGAATATGATACAAAAACGTTAGAAGACGAGTATCAACGTGACATAAAAAAGATGCTCGTACGCAGCAACCAGAAAATTATTATGTTAACGGGCAACCTTGTAATACGTGGCAAAA
>AEMJ01000045.1 GCA_000166735.2 Leuconostoc inhae KCTC 3774
AAAGATTAGAGAAAGAATTAACCGAGATACTCACATCAAAGGGCTATCATTCTTTAGATGATGTACGTGGCAAATTAAAAGTCATATCATAAACTATAAAAAGATTGATATTTTAAAATATCAATCTTTTTATTGCGCTTAACAACAAATTAAAAAGCAAGCTTATTATAGACGGCTTGCTTTTAAAGTACAATAATTAAATTTTTAACGTAGTGATTCTACATCACGT
>AEMJ01000044.1 GCA_000166735.2 Leuconostoc inhae KCTC 3774
AGGTATTTATATAGACAGTAGAACGCTTGATGCGCTCAGTATGCCTTTAAGTATGGTGTTTGGTATGCTCATGATTCGACTGGACACATGGTTGTCTGGTACTGTGATAGAGGTGATCACGGTGGTGCAAAAGTTTTTCCCTGGTTATTATTTATTTGATATCGTACAAAAAATGATTTTAAAACAAAATTTTAACGACACACTATTAAGGTTTCTATTAAGTTGTTTACTCATTGTGATACCATTTATGATTATAATGATTGTGCAACATCAAAAGTTTGCCGCTAGCTTGTCAGTAGACGAGGTTAGCAATGATTAATTTGCATAAATATGTGAAAAACCAGTATGAGTCTGGGGTGTATAGCTAGTATAAAGCGCAAACAAAACAGCAAGTTAGTGATTATGATTTAGGCCGTCAACAAGCTAGGCAAGACTTTGCAAATCATCAATTGTATTATTATCCTAGCATGTTGTTAAGACTTGAAAATTTTATTTTACGGGGTAATTTAGTTGAAATAACACGATTTGTTCAAGGATACAATGATCAAAAGCGTGCTTTGCAAAACAAATAATAGCCACATAAAAAGACGAGAATGCAATTTCTCGTCTTTTTATAATATCGTTGTTTTTCAGGTTGCTTGCCTCGTCGAGCAATATAAAACTCTGCTCGAATAGCCAAGGTATAAGGTAAAGTAAATAGATTAGCTAGACCAAAAGTCGCAAAATTTAAGAAGTACCAGCCAATTAAGCTTAAGTACATCATGAATAATTGACCTTTATAGTCTGTCATTAACTGTTGAGACTGTGAGATATAGTACTTAGCTGATTGAATATCACGGCCCGTGCGTAAGTCATCACGATATAGATAGACCGCCTGTGAATAGGAAAAGCTTTTTATGATGCCTGGTATGATGAACAATAGTGTCCATAATAATGTATAGATGGCGCGTAAAAAGCAATCTTAAATGCTGTGCTAGTTAATAAGTTTAAACCGGCTTTGATCGGTGATTCAGGAGTTCTATCAGATTCGTGCCAATCAATAAAGCCACTCACTGTACTTTCAGTAAAGAAATCACTAATGGCAGTTACTAATGCAGCGAATGACATAATAACGACGAAAGAAACTAAGCCAACAACGATAACGGTGAACCAATTGTCTTGGAGAAAGTGTCCCATATCATTGGCTGCTTTGGTGATTGTTTGTG
>AEMJ01000043.1 GCA_000166735.2 Leuconostoc inhae KCTC 3774
GTCCACCAACCAGAACTAACGCATCAATGATATCAACATATTCTTTTGCCGATTCCGGTTTGCAATTGGTAATATCACGGGTAACGCACCAGCATTTGTTAAACCATCAATATAATTTTTGAACATAGTCAACATAATTCGTACCGAAACGTGGGTTGGCATGCAACACATTATTAGACGGAATCCCTATTTTTTAATCATTTTGTTTCCTTTAATTAGATTGAATTTTCAGATATTATTTAGCGTATTTATAGTTTTGATAACCAACTAATGGATAATTTAGATTTTTGACACTCTTACTTTGTAGATGCACGTTTGATGTTTGATACAATGGCGTGACACCATTTTCTTCATTATTAATCTTGGCCGCTTCGCGTTCTAATTTATAACGTGCATCATTCGCAGTATTTTGACGATTAATCTGTTCATAGACTTTATCGTAATCGTCATTTTTCCAATTTGTAAAGTTAATCGCACCCTTTGAATAAGCAATGTCTAAAAAGTCGATTGGATCATCATAA
>AEMJ01000042.1 GCA_000166735.2 Leuconostoc inhae KCTC 3774
AAAAAGAATATTTTAGTCCAATGAGTGAGAAGCAATATTATTACGTTGACGATACCAAGTAATCACATCATCAGAAGGTGAAAAATTAACATGGACGCCAGCCATGATATGTTGGAAACTGCCATAGCGAGATAACAATATATCACGATACTCTTGATACCAAGGGCGATCGAAATGGGTGTTTAAAAAATTAACATCATCGTTGGTTAGGTACGGTGGCATTGACAATGGCCATATTATTTCGTCATCAACTAATTCTTCGTTAAGCATGAGTTGCAATTCGTGTAAATGGGTAAGTGCTTTAGCAGAAGATGATTTTGGCGCGGTAACAACCTCTTCTAGACTTTCAGAAAAGTCGGTTTGAAAGTAGGGCTGAACACGCCTATCGCCAAGGGTGTCAGGATGGGGATGACGAGAGAGTGTTTTGCTACCGGTCTGAACACGGTGCTCTTCAATTTCAATACCAAAACGTCCAGCATACAAAGCATTAGTTAAATTTTCTGTTGTGTTGTTGTTATGCAAGTGTGACATGTGATTTCCTCACAGAGTTATATTTGTTATAGTTTACCTCATTTTTAGATACAAAGGGTAGAATATGTTCAGTAAAAATTGATTAAGAATCAGATAATCATAGTGATTAGTTAAGTATATGGTTTAGTAGTTGCTTTAATAGGTTATTTACTTTATTATTGTTATTATTAATATGTTAAACGTTACGCTAAAAAATTCGCTCTAGTCGATTGGATTAGAACGAATTTTTGCGTAAATTACAAATAACTATGGGGATTTAATCATGTTCCAAGTCTTAAATATTTTTAACGTTATAACGTGGCCATTATTTGAAAGTAGTGTGATGTTAATTTGGTTCAGTACTTTATTAGGTACAGCATCATTTTTCAAAAGGCACTGTTGTAATAGCCAGCATGATATTGTACGTCATTAATATGATTGGAAATAGTTTTGAATCGCCTTTATTGCGT
>AEMJ01000041.1 GCA_000166735.2 Leuconostoc inhae KCTC 3774
TCGCCACTCTGGACATCCTGCAACATTTGTGGCAATAATTCTGGTGGGTCTTGTAAATCGACATCCATCACAGCAACATATTGTCCAGTTGTTTGTTGCAGACCAGCATAAAGTCCAGCTTCCTTTCCGAAATTACGAGAAAAACTAATGTAGTGGACATTTTCATCACGATTAGCTAATTCACGAAGAATACTAAGTGTGTGATCTGTCGAACCATCGTCAACAAAATGATACTGTATTGTGGCTGTTAATTTATCTTTCAGAGCAGATAAAGTATCATAAAAAGTTTGAATTGTTTCTTCTTCATTATGAACGGGCACCACAAGTGATAATACTTCTGGTTTTTCAATTGAATACTTGTCAATTTTTTCTGTCATTTTAGGTCCTAAATTTTTATGTACGCCCCATTGGGCATTTTACTTCGTGTCATCATGTGCAAAATTAAAATCTGCAGCAACGTTAAACTCTTCTCGTACAGTATGGAATGCATCATTAAATACTTGATCCATATCAAAATAACGGTATTTACCTAGTCGACCACCAAAAATAATTTCTGGATGTTTTTGGCGTGCCTCTTGTGCATATTGCTTGTAAATTTGTGTGTTTTTATCATTATTAACTGGGTAATACGCTTCTTTCGATCGATCCCACTCTTGTGGATATTCTTTGGTAATGATTGTCTTACCTGCATCCGCCAAGCCATCAAGATGGCGCCATTCCATTACGCGCGTATAGGGTGTTTTAGCATCTGTATAATTAATCACTGCATTCCCTTGATAATTATCAGAATCAATCACTTCACTTTCAAAGCGTAATGAGCGATACTCTAACTCACCAAATTGATAATCAAAGAATTGATCAATCATCCCAGTATACAAAACCCGCGGAAACTCTGACAATAGTGTTTCTTTGTGATCAAAAAAGTCTGTATCGGTTAACACATCAATTAAACCTTGTGATTGTGATAACATCCGCTCAAATATTTGCGTATAACCACCAACCGGTATCCCTTGATAACGATGATTGAAATAGTTATTATCGTAAATAAAACGTACTGGTAATCGTTTTATAATAAACGCCGGTAGTTCGGTTGCTGGACGTCCCCATTGCTTTTCAGTATAACCTTTGATTAATTTTTCATAAATATCAGTACCAATCAAAGAAATAGCTTGTTCTTCCAAATTACGTGGTTGACGGTTTCCTAAATCTTTCAACGCCAATTCGCGTTGCTCAGCAATTTTTGCCTGCGCTTCATCGGGCGTCTTCGTTCCCCACATTTGATAAAATGTATTCATATTAAATGGCAAATTATATAAAGTGCCCTGATAATTTGCGACAACTTGGTTTTGATAGCCATTAAATTCAGCAAATTGGCGAATATAATCCCATACTTCCTTATTATCCGTATGAAAAATGTGTGCACCAAAATCATGAACTGTAATACCATGTTCTACATGTGTATGGGTATTTCCAGCAATATAAGGCCGCTTTTCTACGATCAACGACTTTTTTCCACGTTTGGCTGCTTCATATGCAAAAATCATGCCAAATGGCCCTGCACCAACAATTAAATAATCATAATTTTTTGTATTAAATTTATTTACCATAATATCTCCATTATACCTGAGACGCATCAACTTTGCATATTGTAAAACATTTTTTGCGAATCAATTTTTAATTAACGACATGAAATTTTTAAGTCTTTTTTGATAATAGCGTACTGAAAAAAATGAGACGAAATATAGAAAACAGGAACATAGTATATCTACTATAACTGCTTCAATATATAAACAAATCTGTATCAAATATAGTCATGCTCATCTTATTAACTTATTCTGTTCAACCAACGTTTCAGTATTATGAGTTAAATTATTGTCATAACCTTATATTTTAATGCCTAAAATAATTTTTGTAACTTTCTTACATTTCCAATCATTTTAATAATTGTTTGACTTTCATTGTATGCAGACATTAACAATATTAGTTTTTCTATCCTTTAATATCATTTATTCTCGATTCTACAATATTGTATGCCATATTTTATTGATTATTTCACATCATTATACATTATTTAAAACTTTTATAACAATAAATAAGTATATATTTTATCTACCATGAATACATATTATTAGTTTTAAAAACAAAAAAGCACCCCACATATATGCAAAGCACTACGTTAATTACAGTATGTCTATTTTATACCTGTTACATCTTTAAAAATTCAAGTTTATTCAGAAAAAATAGAATTAAAAATGTATAATTCCCGCTACAGTCGAGTCTACCCTAATTATTCTTTCATGATATGCCAACCCACTATAATTACCTTCAATTATGTTAAATGTTCCATCATTGTTTATACTAGTAACATACGCGACATGGCCTTCAGCATATGGATACAATGAAGTTCCCCCTTTAAATGAAATAGCAGTGCCAGGTTCTGGAATTAAATCAACCCGAAGTCCTTTATTCCTTGCACAGCTTGCCCACTCAGATCCATTGCCTAGTCCTCTAATTACCGAGTCTGGAACTCCCTGAGCACTTAAAACGCCTGCGACAAATGCTGTACAATTATGACTATAGTAGCCCCAGCCGCCGTTATTGTATCCATTAATACCAGCCTCTTTAGCATTTTTAGGAACAATAGTACTATCATCAGATATAGCTCCGGTTACTTTGTCGAAGTAATACCAATTATTATCAATTTTTTGTTCACCATAAATCATTTGACCTTGATTATTATAATAAACTGTTTTATTGCCTAAATTTTGGAAGCCTATTGCCATTGCTCCGGTTATTTTATCAAAATAATACCAATTATTATCAATTTTTTGTTCACCATAAATCATTTGACCTTGGTTATTATAATAATATACTTGACTATTATTATTTATAAATCCATTTTGAACATTATTACTCACAAATGCATTACTATCATCGTCAGCTAGTTGACTTAACAGTGCACCATGTTCATTAACAATTTCTTGATTATTTATATTAGCAGAAACTGTTGTTTCCTTAATAATCATAATATTAATTAAAACAAATGGTATCATTATAATTTTTAAAAAGTATTTCTACTCATTATTTCTTCTTTCTTCTTAGAAAAACATCTACGTGTACACTATGCTATTGCTAAGTATAAAACGTTAAAGCTCAAAACAGTTAACTTCAGTAAATTAAAAATAATTAAATTATTTACTATCCCAAATTATGCACTACTCTGAATGAACAATACCAAAAATACAATATTGGTTTAACCTCAAACTATATGTGATGTAACATGAAATTCAGTTTTTATGAAAACATTTCCCAACTCTTTACACAATTCGCCCTATGCCGATTTTTCGGGCCAAAAATCTCCCCCCCTTAAGCAACCAATTTTGTCTTTCCATGAAAATAACGGGAACTTCTTGATAATTGATATGATTTTTATCCAACCAAACATCCAACAAACGCTCACTTAAAAATCCATAAACTCTTTGTTCATAGTGATCCCACTGCACAACATCATCTTGTATTTGCACTTCAACTGCAAATAGTATATCAAATAACCAGTCCATATACGCGTCAAATTTATTTCGCTTCATAATGAACATATTGAACATATGTGCCCAGCTATGTGCCATATTTCGATCGTAGGAATCTAAATAGTCTGGTTGACGTGTTGCAATCACAGAACGTAAGACATCTAATGATTCACCATGATGTGCATGACGGTAATGTGACTGACTACTTTCAATCCAGTATCGTCGCTTTTTAGGTACGATAACAGCGGTTGTTTGTAACAACTCACGTAAATCCGGCTCAGATAAAATTGCACTCAAACTTTTTTTCTTCGAAATTGAAAAAAACGGCGATAATGTACAAGTCCAATAACATCTGCATCAGAATTATGTCTTGCCCAATATAAAGCTGTTAATTCATTGAAATATGGATTTTTAGCAGAAATATTGACCCCATTATTATCGTATAAAAATCCAGCAAATTTTTCAGAAGCAAGTGCTGACCCAACTTGAATCGGTGTATACATACATTCTTTTTGAGGCATTGATGCTTTTTTGTGTGCTGCTACCAAGATTTGAATTTTATCAACCATATTTTTTTACCAAATCACCTAGCTCTACAATATCGAATTAGCTAGTAGAGACTATTATTTTATTTTAACGTTACCTATTTTTTATATAAAGCTAGCATTGGCTTATTTAGATCTTTCATCAGTTTAATAGGCCCCTTTAGATTTAAAAATTGCAATCACGTTTCTAAATACGATACTAATATCATAAAAAAGCCTGCATTTGCAACATACTCTAATTCTATTTGTGTTCGTTCTGGATATTCAATGAGTGACCGACCACTAGCTTGCCATAGACCCAATGCACCAGGTCTAACTGACAAGAATATATCCTTTTGATCACCATATTCTTTTAGTTCTTCAGCAACAATCGGACGCGGCCCGACTAAACTCATATCACCAATCAACATATTCCAAAATTGTGGTAATTCATCAATGGTTGAACGACGTAAAAAAGAACCTAATTTTGTAATTCGTGGGTCTTCTTTTGTTGGTAGTTTATAACCACTAGCAACATATTTTTCGTATAATACCTTATCTGCTTTTAAAATTTCCTCAGCGTTTGGAACCATTGAACGGAATTTATAAATGTGAAACGGTTTACCATCTTTACCAATTCGTTGTTGTTCAAATAACGCCGATGATTTTGGACTATCTATTTTTAAAATTACAAATACTATCACAAATATGGGAGATAACACAATTAATCCAAGTAACGCAAAAACCACATCAATGAGTCGTTTAGTAATTAAATATGATTTGTGTTTTGGCTTGATTTTCAAATTTTTAACCTACTTTTACAAATATTTTGCATCGAATTTTGCATCTTGACTTGTTAGTATTTTTGGCCCTTCTTTTGTAATTGCTAGTGTATGTTCATATTGCGCTGACCATGAGCCATCACTAGTTGTAACAGTCCAACCATCTTCAGCCGTATCATCAGTATCAACTTCCCAGCCACCAATATTAATCATTGGTTCAATCGTGATAACCATGCCTTCGCGTAAACGAATGCCATGACCTGGTTTACCATAATGTGGCACTTGTGGTTCTTCGTGCATTGTTGGCCCAACACCGTGACCAATATACTGGCGTACATCACCGTAATGATTTTCAACTTCAGTATATTGCTGAATTGCATTGCCAATATCGCCAATACGATTACCAATAACTGCTTGATCAATTCCTAAATACATGGCCTTTTTTGTCACAGCCATTAACTTTTGTATTTCAGGTGTTACTTCGCCCACAGCATAAGACCACGCTGAATCCGATACAGCGCCTTTAAGCGCAACGACTGTATCTACCTTGACCAAATCACCATTTTTTAAATGTAACCCTTTACGAGGCAATCCATGAGCTACTTCATTATTAACACTAATTGTTGTTGCATACTTAAAGCCTTCAAATCCAATTTGTGAAGGTACAGCACCATGGCTTTCAATATAGTCACGTGATTTTGTTTCAATTTCCCATGTATCAATCCCTGGTTTAATTAAGTCTTGTAACATATGATGCATACCAGCAATAATTGCACCAGATTGGCGCATTGCTTCTATTTCTCTTGGTGATTTTAAAGTAATCATTTTGTATCTTCTTTCTGTAAAACAAGTCGCTTATAGCTTATTATTTAATTAACAATACCTTACATTATACCTTTTTTAACCTATAAAGTGTTGTTTATTAAAAAACGTGTCAAAAAAACAACCAGACGGTTGTTAGTTAATTTTACTTATTTAGTTAGTGTCAACACGTGCCAATGATGCTGCGCCAATGACGCCAGCATCATTACCTAGTTCGGCTAATTTAACACGTGTTGTACTTCTAACTGTTGGAAAAGCAAATGTTTGCCAATTTTTTTCTACACGGGCACGTAAAAACTCTCCCGCTGCGGCCACACCACCACCAATAACAACAGCTGATGGATTTAATATGTTAGACATAGCTGCTGTAGCATAGCCTAAGTAATATGCCACTTTATCAATAACTTTATTAGCCAAAAAATCACCATCTTTTGCTAAATCAAACACAATTTTTGAAGTGACTTCATCCCCATTAGCAATTAATTGTTTTAGCTTTGATGAACCAACATACTCTTCAGAAAAATCTTGTGCTAAGTGTACAACACCGGTCGCCGAAGTATATTGTTCCAAGCAACCTTTGTTCCCACAAGTACATAAGTAACCGTTGGGTTCAACAACAACATGCCCAATTTCACCACCTGCACCGGCAGTTCCATGAATCAGTTGACCATTGGAGACTAAACCACCACCAACACCGGTACCAAGTGTAATAAATGATACCTCATCATCATTATTACCAGCACCTCTCCAAGCCTCACCAAGTGCTGCAGCGTTAGCGTCATTGTCCAGCGTCAACAAAAAGCCAGTACCAGATTCAATGTCTGCTTTAACATTTTGTTCTGTCTTCCAATTTAAGTTATAAGCACCAGTCACGGTACCAGTCGTCCGGTTTACCGTTCCAGGTGTACCCATGCCAATCCCAATCACACGCTTTGGATCTAATTGATATAAGTCAAGGTGGTGATTAATTGATTCAATAATATCTGGTACAATATGTACTCCATCATCAAAAACATTCGTTTTAATTGACCATTTTTGTTGAATTTCACCAGTTTCAGTTAAAATAGCAAACTTAATTGTTGTGCCACCAAGGTCAACACCGATTAATTTATCTTTAGCCATTATCTTAAAAGTGCAACATACCGCCATCGAAGAGAGTAGCTCTCTAACATACGGTGCAGCACACGTTTCCTCCTAGTAAGTTGATTACCCACTCATTTTAACAGAAAACACCTGCAAATTGCAAGCGTTTTCATAACTTTCAGTAAACAATTATTGATCAGAATTAATCACTTGGATTTTCTTCTTCCAATCGATGTTCATGCGCCAATATTAACTTCATTGTGGCATATTTTTTATTATCAATAACGTCTGCTTTTTTAAATTATCAACTTCCAATGCAGCTATCTCAATATCCCACAACCGTTTGCCAACATGAATATAAACCCCAAACGTTTTTAAATAAGTTAGTATGTCATAAAAATTTTTCATGAAACGCCTCCTTTTGCGATCAAAGCAAGTGCAAGTATCAAAACCGTTACCACACCCATTGTCAGTCGCCAAGCCATTGGATATTTTCCAGAGCGACCATAGAAACCAAACATAACAGCAAACATCATGCCACCGATTAAACCACCAATGTGTCCCCACATATCAATGCCTGTCGAAAAAAAGCCAGACATTAGATTTAGAACGACAAAAAGTCCCATCATCGTCCCTTGCGCACGGATACGAGAGTCATGCTTAAATTGTACAGCATATAATATCAATCCACCAAACATACCAAAAAGCGCCGAAGAGGCACCAACAGAAACAGTCAAAGGTGCAAATAAATAAGACATAATATTACCGACAATACCGCCAAATAAATACAATCCTAAAAACTTACGACTACCAAATGTTTCTTCAGCAATGGGACCAATGAACCATAGCGTTAGCATATTGGTCAGTATATGCATGACCCCCGCATGTAAAAATAATGGCGTTACTAACCGCCAATATTGATCATACACTTTAATATATGGTCCCCATTTTGCACCAAAAGCTACTAGTATGCTACCATTATCGGTTTGTCCCCGTCCAATCAGAAATTCGGCGAAAAAACAAGGACAGTTAGGACAAAAATACTGATTGTCACTGGTGTATTCTTAAATTGTTGTTTCAGAGTTAATAACATAATCTTTATTTTACACTATTCTTGATGAGAAAGATCAATCAAACAGTTTGTCTGCGTCTATCCATTCACATGAGGTGGTGTCACACTGATTACTTGACCAACGCTTAAAGCGATAATTTGTGGGTCATGAAATGTATATGTTGGGAATTCTTGTTGCAAGGCTTGCTGATATAGTCTTAGTTGACCTTGGTATCGTGTTTTTACTTTTTGTAACTCCTCTATCACACGATCATGCCTAATAAAATCTGTCTTATAATCAAAAATAGTAATTGCTTGCGTTGACTCATCAATAAAATAACCGTCAATAATACCATGAACTAATACCGGCGCATCATCAGTCAATGTTTGGTAAATACGATTAGCTGGCATAATCATTGCAAATGTCGCTTCTCGTTGCAATGTATCTGCATGTTGTTGCAAACGCTTAGCGAATGGTGTGTCCAAAAAAGCCATTAATTGTTCAATATTAATTAAAGCTGCAACCTGTGGCAAAATGCGTTTACTATTGACTAAATTATCACGTAATTCTTCTAGTGTTTGCCTTGTTTGTATTTGCTTAAAATCGATCAGTTGTAATAATAGATGTGTCGCTATACCCACTGCCGCACTTGATGGTTTATGCGAACCATCGGTCATAAATCCCGGTAGCATTAAACTTTGATTAACTAATTCATTAGCAGGTTTGAAATCACC
>AEMJ01000040.1 GCA_000166735.2 Leuconostoc inhae KCTC 3774
AAAGCCGTTATTTTGTATAAAGAAAACCGCATTCGCTTTATAAGCACCTGCAAAATTTACGCCTTCATAAAAATCACCTTGCGATGAACCACCTTCTCCTGTATAGGCATAAGCAACCGCATCTTTTTGACGCTTTTTCATACCAAGAGCAATGCCCGCTGCTTCCACGTATTGCGCACCAATAATAATTTGTGGCATCCATGAATTAACCGGTTTACCTTCTTCAGTTGTAAATACATTACCTAATGCATGACCACGTGACCATAAAATTGCCTTCCAAATTGGCCAGCCTTTAACAACAATCTGAGGAATATCGCGATACCCTGGCATTAACCAATCTTCATCTTTAAAAGCATATGATGAAGCCATTTGAGAAGCTTCTTGTCCAGCAGTTGGTGCAAAAAATCCAAAACGTCCTTGTTTTGCCAATTTGGTTGAACGAATATCTAATTGGCGACTTAGCAACATACGCTTCATGATATTTATAAAATCTTCCTCAGTTAACTGAGCTCTTTGCAAAGATTCACTATCAACAATTTCACCATTACTGTCTAAAATATGCAATACTGGAAACACATCATCTTGTATTTGCATTTGATTATCAAAATCAAGAATTTCCTTATTTGCTACAACGACATCACGCATTAGTTTCTACCTCATCTTTCTGAAAAAACGTCTCTAACAACTCATTATTTGTAATGCTGCCAAAGTACTGACCATCTTTATTTTTCTCTAAAATATTAGCAACATATTCATATGTGAATGGTATGCCAAGCAATTGTGACTTCATCTCTCGCCAATCTCGAACCCCCAAGAAGTCACCCGTAAAATTAAGATCTGTTATCTTACCATCATGCACATCAATCTGAACATCAATACTGCCACCACTAAATTTTGCATGGTTATTATACATAAATTGTGGACTTTGACCATAATTCCATGACCACTGAGAAAATTTTTTATCTCGTAACATTAAAATATCAGATTTTTGATTAGCATTTAGTTTGTATTCACCATCTTGCCCCTCATTTGTTAGGTAATAAGATAATTGGTCAATAAACTTGTCAATCGTTAAATCTTTTGGCGCGTAATCCTTGATGTTACCAACACGAGCGCGAACCGATTTAGCCGCTTTAGAGATGAATTTTTCGTCCGCAACGTTTAATGAGCGAACCATTGCGTCCACGTCAGTATCCCAAAGCAACGTACCATGATGCATCAAATACCCACCAGCATAACGCTGTGCATTACCTGACACCTTTTTCCCTTCAATTTCCAAATCATTTCTGCCAGATATATCTACATGGATCCCAAGTGACTCCAATGCATCAGCCATGGGTTGAACGAATTGATGAAAGTCGACCCGTGCACTGCTAGATACAGGTACAAAAAATGTAAAACAAATATTTCCTAAATCATGATAAACTGCGCCACCTCCAGATACGCGTCGCACAACTTCGACGTTGTGCGAATCAACATAGTCAGAATTAACCTCAGAAAATGTGTTTTGATTCTCACCAACAATTACAGCACGTTTATTTTGCCATAATGAAAACACAGGTTCCTTTGGTTTTAAATTTTTCAGTAACCAAGCATCCATCGCAATATTTGTATAGGCATCTTGATTAAAATAATTAATATAGCGCATGACTAATACTCCTTTTATTGTAACCGCTTACATATTACACCTTTTATTATACACTTTTTATCTGAAAAAATTTACTATAATTTTTCAGACAAAAAACACTTAGACTTTTCTAAGTGCAGTTTAGCTTAATATTAGTTATTTTGTAGTTTTGCCATCATATTGACTAAAACCACCACGTAAAATAAATATTTTACTTTTATGATAGCCCTGTTTTTTCAAAGATTTACCGACTCGGGCCACATCACGTAATCGTTCATCATACAAGAAAATATCGCGATCTTTTCGTAAGCCAGATTTCCCCTGTGAAAAATTAGCCATCGGTATATTGCGAGCACCCATTATATGCGAACGTTTGTATGCAGCAGATTCTCTCACATCAACAATCTGCCCATTTTCATTTGCAACTTTTTTTGAAAAATCAATTGGTTTAAGCAATACAGCACTAGTTTTTGCAGATAAAAGCACCCATAGCCAACTTCCTAAAGCGACTAAACCCCACACAACAACAACTATAATGACAGTTGTTACTAAATTCATAACGTATCCCTTCTAATAGCGCAGATTTTATATTACAATAAAAAACTACGTGCTCATCTAAAAATATTTTTTATTTGGACAAGTGCATCTACACGCATAACAATTTCGCCATGCTCATGCAGCACATCTTTTTTTATATTACTTTCTGAAGCAAATTCAATGGCAAAAGATTTCTCATCCGCAATCTTTTCCGGTGCCATTTTATCAGTAGAAAATGTCAATACAAGATAAAACACACCGTTATACCGATACAAATCCGACAAAACATTTTTCATTTGATCTATTTTTGAAATCGCAATGATCGCCTCAAAATTTGTAATCTTCAAAATCAATTCAGAATTTGTCACAACATCAGAATTTGTTGCTACTTTTTGAGATTTGGCAGAATTTGAAGTAATTAAGCTATTGTCATTTTGTTGTAAATCAGTGCGTCTTTCATCGGTAATATCGTCGATGGTCTCCAATTTATTTTTGGTGTAACTCATCAAATTATTAATAACATCACCTACTTGATTGTCATTGTCTAATCTTGAAATAAATAATTCCAACCCATTACGATTTGGTAAAATCTGAAAGCTTACCTGATCATCATCACTAAAATCATGGTCAACATCAACTT
>AEMJ01000039.1 GCA_000166735.2 Leuconostoc inhae KCTC 3774
CAGATAAAATATTATAAAAAAAGATTCTATTTTATCGTGATCTCCTAGTAATTCCATAACAGAAATGCCGCGTTCCTTTAAATCAGTATTCTCAATCATAACACGAATTGTATTATCATTAATTCTTTCCATTTCCATAATTTAATAGCCGCCTTTCATTTATTTTTAGGAATATTATGACAAAAATAGTTAGAAAACTGAACCATCCTAATCACGCTCAACTACTAAATCCTTTGCTTTTTCTCCAAAATCAGCTTTAAATGTTGCACGAATAAGTTCACGCTGACGTATATCACGGGGTAAAAAACGACGGATTTCGTCATCATTGTATCCAACTTGCATACGATGATCATCCATAATAATTGGTCGTTTCAATAAAGAAGGATTATCCACTATTAATTCGATAAACTTATTAATAGACATACTGTCAAGATCCAAATTTAATTTAGAAAATATCTTTGAACGCTTAGAAATAAGCTCTTCCGTTCCATCTTCAGTTAATCTCAGTATTTCCTTAACTTCCTCAGCACGCAATGGCTCTTTATTCACATCACGTTCAATATAAGGAATATTATGGTTTTCTAACCACAATTTTGCTTTTCGGCAAGAAGTACAACTTGGTGATGAAAATAATGTAATCATAGCCATAGAATATTGCCTCCTTAGATACTAATAAGCTAATTATAACAAATTTTCTTAAGAAAGTATATGGCCCTCAATTATCAAGACAC
>AEMJ01000038.1 GCA_000166735.2 Leuconostoc inhae KCTC 3774
CGATTGGAGTGGTTATACGGACGCCATTGATGATATCTTTGTAATGGATTCTGGTCATTTACACAACGCCTTAACGGACGAACGTGAACAGATTTTGGCTAAGTTACCAAATCAACCAGCTATCCATACCAGCCTACCGGACGAAAAAGAAGGTATTATTACACTTGACTCTGTGACTTTAAACAGTGGTGCGCGCACATTGTTGTCGGCCACAACTCGACTATTACCAGAAGAAAAACGAATTCTCATCACTGGCCCAAAATGGTGTGGGGTAAAATCAACGCTGTTATCTGCCCTTGTTAAGTTATATCCCTATGGCGGTACAATTACCTATCATAAAGAAAATATTGCTAAGCGTAAGATAGCCAAACATGTACAGGATATTGCACTTGTTTTTCAAAATGCTGAGCAACAATTTGTTGCCATGACAGTTCAAGAAGAACTTACGCAAGCGCAGACGTTAAGTCATTTCCCAGAGTTTTGGTCTGACGATGCAATCACACGTGTCTTAACACAATTAAATCTGCATGGCCTTCGTGACCATATTGTTTATCAATTGTCTGGCGGTCAACAGAAAAAGTTACAGGTGTTATTAATGTTAATCATTGGCACCCAAACGTTATTGTTTGATGAACCTTTAGCAGGACTTGATAGCATCTCACAGCAACATTTACTTGATATCATTGCCGATTTGACAACACGGCAACATCAAACAGTGATCATGATTAGTCATCAGTTACATGCAGTAACCGATTGGTTTGATTACCATCTACAATTCGATAATCAAGAACTCAATTACGTTGGTGATGCCTTATGAATCCATTGATAAAATTTGCAACCGTTATGGTTATTGCTTTGGAACTTACTTTTATAAAAAGCGTGACACTCAATATTATTATCATTGGCGTTAGTGCCTTTTTATATTTATTTCTTAAACTCAATTGGCGGCAATGGTTATGGTTATTTATATTGCCGTTATTACCTGGACTAGGCTCTTGGTTTTCATTGATGTATTTTGGTACTGGGGATCATGAGCATATGGCTTGGGTCATGTTATCTCGTGTCTTCGCCTATTTATGGCTAGGTGGCCTATTCACC
>AEMJ01000037.1 GCA_000166735.2 Leuconostoc inhae KCTC 3774
GTTCAAACTTGTCCTAGTTTCTTCTATGTTGTTTTGCTCGCTAGACAATTCAAAAATTGCTTTGGCGTATTGGTCAGCTATATCTTTAAGATTTTTTGCCATCCCAATACTCCTTATTTAGTTTCTAAATCTGAAATGTAAGCATCAATCAATGCTTGTTGATCATTTAACGATAATTCTTTTTGCATAAGTTTTGAAGCAATCGCTACTGATAGCGCTGCAACATCGTTCTTTGCGTTAGAAATCGCGTCTTCCTTGAGCTTTTCAGCATCAGTTTGCGCTTGCTTATTAATTAAAGTAGCACGGTCAGAAGCAGTAGAAATTAATGAATCACTCTGCTTTTGCGCGCTGGCTTTTGCGTCAGCCACGACTTTTGTTGCTTGCTGACGTGTATCTGCCAGTTCACTTTGCCGTTGTACTGCTAATTTTTCAGCATCTTGACGTGCTATCTCAGCACCATCAATATCAGCAGAAATTTTATCAGCACGTTCGTCAAGAACCTTTGTCAATGGCCCGTAAGCCACCTTCTTCAAAATGAGCATCAACAAGAGGAATGAAATGATAATAAACAACATATTACCCAATGGCAATTTATTTGCTGCTAAGGTTGTTAAACCAAACATAATTTTCCTCCACTATATACTTGTGATTACTTGCCCATCAACATGAAGGCGAAGACAATTGACAAAATTGGCATAACTTCAACCAACGCGACACCCAAGAACATACGTGACAACAATCGGCTTTCAAGCTCAGGTTGACGGCTCATGCCTGCCAAGAATTGCGAGATCAAAACACCGTTTCCAACACCACCACCAATAGCGGCTCCAGCGGCCGCAAGGCCCGCTGCGATTACACCAAGATTGTGCAAATCCATGAGATTACTCCTTATTGTATAGCGTTTGGCAGTCCTTGACTCAACTCTATAACGCAGACTATAATTATCAACCCGACTTAACTCGGTTAGAAAACTATCGTCTGTGTCTCAGTCATTAAGTACCACCAAACACGATTCTATTTTAATTGGATGAAACGCTCCCGCGTAATTCACAAACCAACTCGTGTCATACCTTGATTATTGCTAGTCAAACTGTGGCACAAATCTCATTTGCTTAAACACTCTTCATTCATCACCAGACAATTGTGCAATAAATACACCTGTCAAGATAACAAATACGTAAGCTTGTATGCCACCAATAAAGAGTGAGAATCCTTGCCAGACCATTTCAATCGGCAATGCCAACACAGTCACGAACCCATTTAAGTGTCCTGGCCATGCTAAGCTATTGGCCACGAGTGTTAATAACATCTCACCAGCGAAAATGTTACCAAACAAACGCAGTGATAACGTCAAGAAGTTAGCTAATTGTTCAATAATGTTTAGCGGTAACATCCAAGAATATGGTGTGAGTAACATGTTTTAAGGTATCCCTTAAAGCCAAGTTTTTGAACACCCATCCCGTGTGCTACCATCAAAGACATAATTGCTAACGTCATCGTTACGATTGGGCTTGCTGTTGGTGACTTAATATAAGTTACACCATCAGTGCCCTGCAATTGAAGCAGCAATCCCATTTCGTTAGATACTACAACGAAGAAAAACAACGTAAATGCATACAAACCAAATTGGCGTGCCTGCTTCTTTTGCAATTGTCCAGCAACAATTCCATTAGTAAAATCAAGTAAGTATTCAATAACATTTTGTCGCTTACCTGGTCTTACTGTAGGTCTTCGTGTGAGTACAACCGATACAATCACAACGATTGCCATAGCCAGCAACGTTGAAAGTATCGTGCCCCAATCAAATGTGAGGCCAAGAAACTCAAACGGTGCCGTAGGGTCATCCATGCGCCTTCTCCTTTCTCAATAAATTTGGCGAAATGGTCGTAAACGGCTATTCGTCATAACATATAAACCTATAATACGCCTTTCAAAATGAAATACAACTATTTTATGGCACTTTTTCACAAAGAAATAAGGTGGTGTCAACCAGAGCATTGGTATGCTAGTTTGTAACGGTTGATTATTAAAATCTGCTTTGTATTTAATTATTTATATCCTGTTAAAGTTCTTAATGGATTCAAGTAAAACCTTGATTTTTTTCGAATTTAACTTAACCCTTTCACACTTAGTTCAATGATTGTTAGGGTTTTCGTTTTGTCACTTTCAATAAGCCTGGCTTAATCATATTACAGCTAATATCCCTTAAACTTGTGACAAAACAAACAAAAATCCGATAACACTATCGGATTTTTTACGTGTTTTATTTATTTTTCACTAGCTGCTATTTTTGGTAAAACAAGATTCAAAACAATCCCTAGTAACGTGGCAATAGCAACACCAGAAAAATTAACTTGCGCACCAAGTTGTAGGTGGAAATCACCAATACCTACAACTAAAATAGGTGCCGCAATCATCAAATTACGTTTCTGACTGTAATCAACTTTATTATCGACAATAACCTGCAAACCAGCTGCTGCAATAACCCCATAAAGCATAAATCCAACACCACCAGTTACAGCCCCTGGAATAGTTGAAATCAGTGCTGATAATTTACCTATGAAGCTAAATATTACGGCAAAAAACGCTGCCCCACCAATGACCCAAACAGAGTAAACACGACTAAGTTGCATGACACCAATATTTTCACCGTAAGATGTGACTGCTGGTCCACCAACTAAGCCGGCGACAACAGAAGCTGCGCCATCACCGGTTAAAGTGCGTTTCAAACCAGGATTAGCAAAGAAATCATGTCCTGTAATTTTTGATAACACCATTAAATGCCCTAGATGCTCCGACAAAGTGACCAATGCCAACGGTGCCATACTTAAAATAGCAGCTGGGTAAAATTTAAACCCATCCTTGCCAATAAATGTTTCATAGTCAGGTAGTTGGAACCAGTGTGCTGCTGAAATTGGTGATAAATCGACCAGACCAAATAGCAACGCAACAATGTAACCAAAAATAATGCCTAATAGGATAGGTAATAGACCTAAAAATCCTCTCAAAAACATGTTAAAAGCTATAGTTGCTAATAAAGTAATAAGCGCAACCACAAAAATCTTCCAATCATATTTGCCATTAACTGTTGTTGCTGAACTCGCTGCTGAACTTGCCAAACTCAAACCAATAACCATGATGATTGGCCCAACAACTTCTGCTGGAAAAATAGCATCAATCCATGCCGTGCCAGTAAACGTGATGACGAAAGCCACAATCAGGTAAACTAAGCCAACGGAAATAATCCCCTGCGCCACTGCTGGATAACCAATCGTCTTCATTAATGAAGCCATTGGAATAATGAACGCAAAACTCGATCCCATGTATGCTGGCACTTTACCCCGTGTAATTAACAGGTGAAGTAGGGTTCCCACACCTGAAGTAAACAATGCCACTCCAGGGTTTAGACCAACCAGCAATGGCACCAAAACTGTTGCGCCAAACATCGAGAAAAGATGTTGCAATGATAGACCAAGCCATGTAAAAAATGGTGGTTTATCATGTAAATCATAAATTGCGTTATTTTGTTTCGTTGCCATACTTTTATTGTGCACGCCTAGATTTTCGTACACATCCTCCTAAAATATTCAAAATATGATGCCCAATGACAAAGTTTCAAACATTCTAATTATAAACCAAAAACCCAACATAGTGTTTTACTATGTCAGGTCCTAGGTTTATTTAATTATGGTTTGCGCTGCAAACGCATTGTTGATGCTGAAATATCCACAACAGACTATTGTCTTGCCTCTCGTCAATTCATCACAACTACATCATCGTTATTTGGTGTCCAGACAACCATTTGTCTGCGTTTAATTTTATTATTTGCAGTTGGTGAATCTTTGTAACTCTAGTTAATCACTCAAATCATTTGTCAATGTTATTCCTACTGGAATTTATTATTTATTAACCGTCGTCTACAATATAATAGCCCATGAAGTTTCAATTTCTGTCAAATTGTTTTGCGTCATTCATGGCCTCCTCTTTATTTGTTAACATTATTATATCACATATTGTAAGCGCTTACAATGTATTTAAATAAAAACAGAATTTATGATTTTTTGCCAAATAAATCACTGTTTTATGCCTCAGCATTTACATTTTTCTTCTAGCACAACATCCGGATACTTATCATGGAACCAATTCATAGCGAATTTGTTTTCAAACAAGAACACAGGTTGATCATAGCGATCTTTTACTAATAAATTACGACTAGAAGCCATTTTTTCATCTAATTGATCTGGTGAAACCCATCGCGCTACTTTTGAACCAATTTGTTCAAATTGAATTTCAACATTGTATTCATTTTCCATACGGAATTGGAACACTTCAAACTGCAATTGACCTACAGCACCAATAATGTACTCACTTCCTTGCCAAGACTTGTAGAGCTGAATCGTTCCTTCCTGCACTAACTGTTCAATCCCTTTGTGATATGATTTTTGTTTCATCACATCTTTAGCAATCACGCGATTAAATAATTCGGGTGTAAATGTGGGTAGATCCGGAAATTGCACCGCTTTTTTACCAGCGTAAATTGTATCACCAATTTGAAAATTACCAGTATCATAAACGCCAATAATGTCACCTGGCACTGCCGTTTGAACATTTTCACGTTCTTCCGCCATAAACTGAGTTACATTTGATAATTTCAATTTTTTATTGTTTCTTCGTAGTACGACATCCATTCCACGATTAAACTCACCAGAGACAATACGGACAAACGCAATACGGTCACGATGACGCGGATCCATATTCGCCTGAATTTTAAATACAAAACCAGTAAATTGTGACTGATCTGGCGTAATTATTTCGCCATCATTTGTTTTAGTAGCAGCAGGTGCTGGCGCATAGATTAAATATTCACGTAAGAATTCTGTTACACCAAAATTAACCAATGCGGATCCAAAAAAGACAGGTGTTAATTGACCGTGTGCAATTGCTTCTTGATCAAAGGCATTCCCAGCGTCTCGTAAAAGTTCCACCTCATCCATTGTTTCTGCAACAATTTCTGGATGTGCAGTTGCTTTTTTAAATGGGACCATTGCGTTTTTTTGTAAATCATAAATGCCTTGCAATATTTGCCCTGAACCAACCGGCCAGTTCATTGGATAAGCTTGAATACCCAAAATTGCTTCCAATTCATCCAGCAGATCTAGAGCTGGTCTGGCATCACGATCAATTTTGTTGAAAAATGTGAAAACAGGTATACCGCGTTGCGCAACAATTTCAAACAATTTTTTAGTTTGTGGTTCAATACCTTTGGCAGCATCAACAACCATGACAACTGAATCAACAGCCATCAGCGTACGATAAGTATCTTCCGAAAAATCTTCATGCCCAGGCGTATCCAAGATATTAATACGTTTACCATCATAATCAAACTGTAAAACAGAAGAAGTCACTGAAATACCACGTTGCTGTTCTATCGCCATCCAATCAGATGAGGCTAATTTATGTGACCCACGGCCTTTGACTGTCCCAGCTTCACGAATAACACCACCATGTAGTAATAGTTGTTCTGTTAAGGTAGTTTTACCGGCATCTGGATGCGAAATAATAGCAAAAGTTCGGCGATTTTTTAATTGTTCTTGAAAGTTTTCCATAATCTTTAGTTTACCTGATATGGCAATGTATCACAACAAAAAAATGAATCATTCTGTGACTCGAACTGATAGCACATCACGACCAGCAATATCCTGCACATCGCGATAGTTATCAGGATAATGTTCATGTATGACTGATAAGTCATCTTTCCCAACTGAAATTGTTTCTTTTAGTATCACCCAAATAACGTCTTGACCAAGAGGTGGCGTTGTCAGAGAACCAATATAACTATAATATGAATGGTTTTTAGGCAACCAATCAGCCAATATTTTTGCATCTATTGTATCCGAAAATACATCTTGAATATGTGTATTAATTGGTTCATTTGACACATCGCCAAATATAGCCAAAACTAAAATGTGGCCTTCACGTCGATATACAAAATGAATTTCGACATCATGACGTATGCCGTCAACAGTATGTTCAGCGCCATCATGAAAATGAAAACGTTCTAATGACCACATCTCTCCTGCAATCATTAATTCACCAGAAACTAAAAATTGCTCGCCTAC
>AEMJ01000036.1 GCA_000166735.2 Leuconostoc inhae KCTC 3774
TTCCGAGCTTGGTGTTTCCGAGCTTGGCGTCTCTGAGCTTGGTACTTCCGAGCTTGGCGTCTCTGAACTTGGTACTTCCGAGCTTGGTGTTTGCACATCCCAACGATGTGTTTCTCCGCCAGTAATATTAACGTTAGCACCTACAATGTTGCCGTCAATATTCACACCAACGTTTATTGTTGCTTTTGGCGCTAGTACACTACCTAGTAATCGACCACTATTAATATTAATGTTAGCATCTGTTGTACCGAAGTTCCATACTATATGGTTAGGTTGTATATGATCTTCACCATTAGAGCCAACACTTATACCATTAACATATTTATAATTAATCTGAGTTTGAACAGATATATCTGATTTAGGTAGGTTTTTCACATTAAATATAACTGTTTGTCCACCAAGATCGTTGGACAAACCTTTAATAGTAATTGGTTGTGGTCCAGATAGCTTACTATAATCTATATCAACGTAGATGAATTGTTGTGTTTGATCTGCATTAGAAACATCAACAAGTTGGTTATTCATATCTGAAAAATTTGTGATAACTCCCTCTGATTGAGCAGTTGCACTGTACAATGTGGACTTATCATATAACGTCGCAAAATATTTATCAAAATCAATGTATTTATTACCAGTAACATCTTGGAAAGTATTGTCGTCATTCAAAGTACTTACACGACCGTTATTTATTTCTATTTGATTAGCTGCATTTTTTATAATCTTAATGAATTCGCCCAAGATAGCGACTGAATTATCCGCACGAAATGCACGATCATTTAAAGTTTGATCATTGAAAATATTTTGAATATACGACAAATCACCTTTTGTGAGATTATAATTATTTTCGCGTGTTCCAAAATCACGATTCGGATCAATAAGATTCTGTACCGCGATGTTCCCATTGACATCAGCACCCAATTTTGCCGTTTTAGAAAATACACTAAACAACGCAGCGATTCCTAGTGCATTATGATCATTAGTATATTGAACATTCACATTTGGATAATTTACTGTATCAGACAAAATAGAGCTAGGTGCTGCCTTAATATCATTAGCCGTTATAGAATTATTATTTGATTTGATATTTAATCGTGCTGCACTTGTTGGTACCGCACTTGTTGGTACCACACTTGTTGGTACCACACTTGTTGGTACCGCACTTGTTGGTACCGCACTTGTTGGTACCGCACTTGTTGGTACCGCACTTGTTGGTACCGCA
>AEMJ01000035.1 GCA_000166735.2 Leuconostoc inhae KCTC 3774
TGATTATTTTAGATACAATAAACCTATTAACTTACCATAAGTAGGCTATCTAAGAAAGTTGTTGGATAATGCGAAACAACGAGCTGAAATTCCAGTAAGTCACGATAGTGGGTAATGCCACTCGGTTATTCACCGTTATCAGATAATGAGTGTTATGCATTAATTTGCATAGAATCTGGGTGGTACCACGGAAGCGCGTTTTTCGTCCCTTGTCCTTTTTGGATGGGATGAAAAACGCGTTTTTTAATTTAACTATTTAGGCACATCAGCAGAGGAGAAGATTATGTTAGATATGAAGTATTTGCGAAAAAATGTGACAGAAGTAACACAAAAATTGCAAGACCGAGGTGTTTCACCAGATAATTTGATAGAATTATTAAATTTGGATCAAGAACGACGTGATACAATTCAAAAAGTTGAAAATCTTAAAGCAGACAGAAACACTGCATCTGATAAAATTGCATATGCTAAGCGTAATCAAGAAGATGCCAGTCAATCTATTTTGGCGATGCAAAGAGTTAGTCAAGAAATCAAAAAATTAGATGCACGGCAATTGGAATTAAATGACCAAGTTCAAAATTTAGCAGCGCACTTACCTAACTTGGCTGCCCCAGAAGTGCCGGTTGGCGTGGATGAGTCAACTAATATCGAACAACGTGTTTGGGAACCAACTGACTATCAAAAAAGGCCACATGCACGACTAGAAACGCCAAAATGGCTAAAAGCACATTATGAAATTGGTGAGGCGTTAGGCATTTTGGATTTTGAACGTGGCGCAAAGGTATCTGGCGCACGTTTTCTGTATTATGTTGGTGATGGGGCAAGATTAGAACGAGCAGTTTATAATTTCATGTTGGATGAACATCGTAAAGAGGGTTACACTGAAATGATCACCCCGATCGTAGTTAATGATGCTGCTATGTTTGGTACGGGACAATATCCAAAATTCCAAGATGATGCGTATCGCGTGTCTGGTTTGGCGCAAACATATATTCCAACGGCCGAAGTACCACTAACAAACTATTATTCAGGAGAAACATTACCTGCTGAGGATTTACCTATTAAGTTTACGGCATTGTCACCCTCATTTCGTAAAGAAGCTGGTGCTGCCGGTAAAGATACGCGTGGACTGATTCGTTTGCACCAATTTAATAAAGTCGAAATGGTTAAGTTTACTAAACCGGATCAATCTTATGCTGAATTGGAAAGTATGACAGCCAACGCTGAAAGTATTTTGCAAAAATTAGGGCTACCTTATCATGTTATTATGCTGTCAACAGGTGATATGGGATTTTCCGCTGCTAAAACGTACGATATTGAAGTTTGGATGCCACAGCAAACTTTATATCGTGAAATCTCTTCTGTATCAAATACAGAGGCTTTTCAAGCACGTAGAATGCATATTACTTATCGTGATGAAGACAATAAGTTACAGCTTGTACACACATTAAATGGCTCTGGTTTAGCGGTTGGTCGCACTGTTGCAGCAATTCTAGAAAATTATCAAAATGAAGATGGTTCGATAACAATTCCTGAAATTTTACGTTCGTACATGGGTGGTCAAGAAAAATTAGTTGCTACGCCACATCATTAATAATGAAAAACCTGTATTTATCAGGTTTTTTTGATATAATTGAAAGTAGACTATTGTGCGGAAAAACACACAAATTTAGATTTCAGAGGAGAAACACACGATAAATTAATGTTGTGTGCTAAAAACAATGGCAAACCCAATACGTAAATTAGTTGATAATTCAAAAAACAATTAAAAAATTAAATCATATTGCTGACCAAGTAGAAAGTTATGCTGACCAAATGGCAGCGATGTCGGATGACGAGTTACAAGCAAAGACACCACAATTTAAGCAAATTATTGCTGATGCATTGGTTGATGTTAAAGGTCAAGACAAACAAAATAAGGTATTGACTAAAACTTTAGATGAACTATTACCTGAAGCCTTTGCTGTGGCTCGCGAAGGTGCAAAAAGAGTTCTGGGTTTGTACCCATTTCATGTACAAATAATGGGGTCAGCTGCGTTACATGATGGTAACTTAGCTGAAATGCGTACGGGTGAAGGTAAAACTTTGACAGCTACAATGACTGTTTATTTAAATGCCTTATCAGGTCGTGGTGTTCATGTTGTCACTGTGAACGATTATTTATCGGCACGTGATGCTGAACAAATGGGTCAACTGTATAATTGGCTTGGTTTATCGGTGGGAGTTAACGTAGGGGATTCACCCGCAGATGAGAAACGTGCGGCTTATGATGCTGATATTACATATTCCACTAACTTTAATATTGGTTTTGATTACTTACGCGATAATATGGTACGTCGAGCGGATGAACGTGTTATGCAAAAAGGCTTGAACTTTGCTTTAATTGACGAAGCTGACTCGATTTTAATTGACACAGCCCGCACACCCTTGATTATTTCAGGGCCTGGTTCAGGCGTTTCTCAACTTTATGCGCGTGCTGATCGTTTTGTAAAGACACTTCAATCTGAAGAAGATTATAAAATCGATGAAGAAGCTAAAACAACGATGTTAACCAATGAAGGTATCCATAAAGGTGAAATTTTCTTTAATTTGGATAATTTATACGATGCCGGTGATACTGCTTTAACACACCATATTGATCAGGCATTACGAGCTAATTTGAATTATATTAACGATAAGGATTATGTCGTTCAAAATGGTGAGGTCAAATTAATTGACCAATCAACTGGCCGAATTTCAGAAGGAACACGTCTATCAGATGGCCTACACCAAGCAATTGAGGCCAAAGAAGGCGTGGATATTCAAGAAGAAAATAAGTCCATGGCGCAAATTACTTATCAAAATTTGTTCCGTATGTATAAAAAATTGTCAGGTATGACGGGAACCGCTAAAACAGAAGAAGAAGAATTACGTGAAATTTATAATATGGAAGTAGTTACTATTCCGACAAACCGTCCGATTAAACGTGTTGATTATGCTGACTTGTTATACCCATCAATTCGTGCGAAATATAATGCTGTTGTTAAAATGATACAGGAACTACATGCTAAGGGGCAACCGATTTTAATTGGTACCGGGTCTGTGGAATCATCAGAATTGTTATCTAAAATTTTGATGGCACAAAATGTGCCACACAATGTCTTAAATGCTAAAAACAATGCTAAAGAAGCTGAAATCATTGCAAATGCTGGACAACGAGGGGCTGTTACTGTTGCAACAAATATGGCGGGACGTGGAACAGATATTAAACTTGGCCCAGGTGTTGCTGATTTAGGCGGTTTGGTAGTTATTGCGACTGAGAGACATGAATCTCGTCGAATTGATAACCAGCTACGTGGCCGTGCAGGACGTCAAGGTGATGCAGGATTTTCACAGTTCTTTTTATCTCTTGAAGATGATTTAATGATTCGTTTTGGAGCCGATCGTATTCGTGTGCTCTGGGAACGAATGAATCTTGATGAAGAAGAAACGGTTATTAAAAATCGCTTGATTACACGCTCAGTAGAGTCAGCCCAAAAGCGTGTTGAAGGTAATAATTATGATACACGTAAAAATGTTTTGCAATATGATGACGTTGTACGTGAACAACGTGAGCTAATTTACCACCAGCGTGATGTCGTCATTGATGAAAAAGAATCTCTTGAATGGGTTTTGATGCCTATGGTTGAACGGACAATTAATCGTGTTGTCGATGCGCAGACGAAAAGCAAAAAAGCGACCGATTGGCATTTGGACCAAATTATTACTTTTGCAAATAATGCATTAATCCGTGAAGGTGATGTAACAATTGAACAGTTACAAGACCTGTCTCGTGACGATATTAAGCTACAATTATTGAACTTAACTAAGGTCAATTATAAAGCTAAACAAGGGCAGTTATATGACCCAGATCAAATGTTAGAGTTTGAAAAGGTTGTCGTTTTACGTGCAGTTGATCAACATTGGACGGATCATATTGATTCATTAGACCGATTGAGACAAGGCGTAGGTTTACGTGGTTATGGGCAATTGAACCCTCTTATAGAGTATCAAAATGAAGCATTTACAAACTTTAACAAAATGATTGTTGATGTTGAATATGACGCGACTCGTACGTTTATGAAGGCTGAAATCCGTCAAAATTTGAACGCGTAAGCAATATTTGATGTCAATAATTAGCAGGATATGTCGTACTGCTGTTAGTAAATTTAACATTAAATATATCAATGGATGTAAACGTTTATGTTTTTGAAGGGATACAATAATCATGGAAATTATCGACGCTAAACATGCTGAGGCAAATATTCAAGAAAATATCGCACGCTTTCGCGCAACATTAGATTTAGAGGCATTAACAGAAGAAATTGCTGATTTTGAAAATCGTATGACAGAATCTGGATTTTGGGATGATAACGTTAAAGCACAAAAAATAATTGAAGAAAACAATGTTTTGAAAAATCGACGTGATTCTTTTTTAAATTTAACAAGTCAAGCTGAAGAAATTGATTTGTTAATTGAAATGCTTTCTGAAGACGTTACTGATTCTGAAATGATGTCAGAACTTGAAGAAAGTATTGTCAAAGCACTGAAAGATATTGAAACATATAATTTAGAACAACTATTAACTGAGCCATATGACGCTAATAATGCTATTTTGGAAGTGCATCCTGGGTCAGGTGGTACCGAATCAACTGATTGGGGGGCTAACTTGTATCGTATGTATACGCGTTGGGCACAACAACATGGTTTCCAAGTGGATGTGTTAGACTACCATGCTGGTGATGAAGCAGGTATTGATAGTGCGACTATTAAAATTACGGGGCATAATGCCTTTGGCTTTTTACGTAGCGAAAAGGGTGTCCACCGTTTTGTACGTATTTCACCGTTTGATTCGGCTGGGCGACGTCACACGAGTTTTGTAAGTGTAGATGTTATGCCGGAATTGGATGACACGATTGATATAGAAATACGTGATGACGATGTTAAGATGGATGTTTTCCGTTCTGGTGGTGCTGGTGGGCAAAACGTTAACAAGGTGTCCACCGGTGTACGTCTAACACATGAACCAACAGGCATTGTAGTGTCCTCGACAGTCGAGCGTACGCAGTATGGTAACCGAGATTATGCTATGCGCCTGTTAAAAGGAAAGTTATATCAGCTTGAATTGGAAAAACAAGAAGCAGAAAGAGCTGCCTTGACAGGTGATAAATTAGAGAATGGTTGGGGATCTCAAATACGTTCGTATGTCCTGCATCCCTATCAAATGGTCAAAGATCATCGAACTGACTACGAAACTAACCAACCACAACAAGTGCTGGATGGTGATTTAGATCCTTTTATAAATGCCTATTTACAGTGGCAATTAAGTTTAAAAACCCAAATTAACGTGAGTAAAGGTCGAAACAGTTAGTTTCGGCTTTTTGAATTTTCAAACAAATCAGTTCCTAATGCGTCTGTAATGCGCTATAATATAAGTCAACATTAGACATTAACTGCCTAAAAAACGGAGGGCAAAATATGGATACCAATTATACACCAAGTGCACAAAATGTATTAGTGTTAGCACAAGAACAATCTAAATATTTCAAACATCAAGCAGTGGGGACAGAACATTTATTGCTTGCGCTAGCTATTGAAAAAGAGGGTATTGCTAGTAAAATACTTGGTCAATTTAATGTAGCAGATGATGACATTCGTGAAGAAATTGAGCACTTTACTGGATATGGCATGACAGCACGATATGACAAGAATAGTTATTTGCCATATTCACCAAAAGCGTCCGATATTCTTCGTCAGTCAGGTGAGGAATCACGTGCATTAGGCCAAACAAAAATTGGGACAGAACATATTTTGTTAGCACTTCTTCAAGATGAAAGTATTCTATCATCACGTATTTTACTGGCTTTAGATGCTAATTTACAAGAAATGAGACGTGCCATTTTGCGTAAGTTAGGTGTTACTGATGTACGTAAACAGATGAAACAACGAGATAAACAGCAACCTCAAGGAACACCAACATTAGACGGATTAGCGCGTGATTTAACACAGATGGCTAAAGAAGAAAAACTAGATCCAATTATTGGTCGCTCAAAAGAAGTTCGTCGGGTGATACAAATTTTATCACGGCGTACAAAAAACAATCCAGTTCTTATTGGTGAACCTGGTGTTGGCAAGACAGCTATTGCTGAAGGACTAGCACAACAAATTGTTAAAAATGACGTACCAGTCACTTTACAAAATAAACGTTTAATGGCTTTAGACATGGGTTCGCTAGTTGCAGGAACAAAGTACCGAGGAGAGTTTGAGGATCGTTTAAAGAAAATCATTGATGAAATTTATCAAGATGGTAACGTTATTTTATTTATTGATGAATTACATACACTTATTGGTGCTGGCGGTGCAGAGGGGGCCATTGATGCTTCTAATATTTTGAAACCAGCTTTGGCACGTGGAGAATTGCAGACTTTAGGGGCAACAACTTTTGATGAATATCAAAAATATGTTGAATCTGATGCCGCATTAGAAAGACGTTTTGCACCAGTAACGGTGAATGAACCTACGCAGGCAGATGCGATTGAAATATTGACAGGTATTCGTCCAAAATTTGAAGCGCATCATCAAGTACATATTGATGATGCTGCTATTGAAGCTGCCGTGAAATTGTCCTCTCGATATATTACAGATCGCTTTTTGCCAGATAAGGCAATTGATTTGATGGATGAAGCGGGCGCAAAAGTACGTATTGATGCTGTGGATAAACCAACACCAATGAGTCGAAACAAGGCACGTTTATCAGCAGTAACAACTGCTAAAGATGCGGCGATTGCAGCGTTGGATTTCGAAGAAGCTGCTAAACAACGTGCAGAAGAAATGAAACTAAAAACAAAAATTGATAAGATGACAGCAAAACTGTTGATTAATGAAAATACTGATCAACCGCACTATAGTTTACATGTTTCAGCAGAAGATATCAGTGAAGTAATATCACAACAAACAGGCGTACCATTAACACAGCTTGAAAAAATGAACAACAACGTTTGGTAAACCTAGAAACTGTTTTGGGTAAACGTGTTATTGGACAAAAAACAGCTATCTCTGCTGTTGCCCGTGCAATTCGTCGTGCACGATCTGGACTAAAAGACCCCAGTCGTCCGATCGGTGCATTCATGTTCTTAGGGCCAACAGGTGTTGGGAAAACAGAACTAGCTAAGGCGTTAGCTGAAGCTATGTTTGGCAGTGAAGATAATATGATTCGAATTGATATGTCAGAGTATCAAGAAAGATGGTCTTCTTCGCGTTTAGTTGGTTCAGCACCAGGATATGTTGGTTATGATGAAGGTGGTCAATTAACTGAACAAGTGAGAAACCATCCGTATTCTGTTATTTTACTTGATGAGGCAGAAAAGGCACATCAAGATATATTTAATCTGATGTTACAAGTGTTTGATGACGGTTTCTTGACGGATGCTAAGGGGCGTAAGATTGATTTTAGAAATACAATCATTATTATGACGTCTAACCTTGGTGCAACGCGCCTACGTGATGAAAAATCAATGGGATTTGGCGCAGTTGATTTAAAAAATAATAATGAAGCTGTCGCCGAAAAAATTCGTGAGACTTTAAAAGAAACTTTCCGTCCAGAATTTATTAACCGTTTGGATGAGGCTGTTGTATTTAACTCACTAACAAAAGACGAATTACATCAGATTGTTAAATTAATGAGCCAATCAGTTCTGCAACGTGTCGCAGAACAGGGCATCTCCGTTAAAATAACGCCTGCAGCAATTGATGTTGTAGCTAGTGCTGGATTTGATCCTGAGTACGGGGCACGTCCAATAAGGCGTGCTTTGCAGACCAAGGTTGAAGATGCATTGAGCGAAGAATTGCTCCGTGGCAACATTACAACTGAAAGTGCTGTAACAATTGGTGCAAAAAATGGAGTCATTAAAATTAATATCAAACCAGTTGAAAAATTATCCGCAAAAGCTTAAAAATATGCGAATTAATTTCACAATGCAAGAGGTGTGACTATTTTTTCAATTAAAGTCATACTTAGCCAACCAAAATAAAGAAACGGTACAAACGGTAGACGATGAACATGGTGCTTGACAAGATAAAGCACCGCAGATATAGAAGCCACGAGCAATGTTAGTGGAAAAATTTGTGAGGAAGTCGTTAATGTGATCAATAGGAGTACCGGAATATCACCACTGCCCATAGCCTGACGATGGTATACCAAAAATAAGCTAATGATCATTACGACACAAGCTGTCAATATTTTTGGATCACCCCAAGATTGGATGAATAAGTAAATAATATAAGGTATTAAAATATCGGCGTGAATGCGCTTGGTATGCCAATCTTCTAAGGCGAGGAATAATAGTAAGTAGGCTGATATCCAAGCTAATGTGTCCGAAAATAAATAAGTACCGACTATCATACCCACTAATTCAAAGTATGCATAATGCATACCGTAAGTGTCATGGCAGTACCGGCAACGTGCGTGTGTTAGGAAAGCTGATAATATAGGTATTAAGTCGTACCAATACAGAATATGCCCACAATGCATGCAAAATGAGCGCTTAACAGAAATATGAATATGATTATTCACGCGATCAGCAAGACACATAACAGTTGATATGAGAACCGCATTTAAAATAATAATGAGTAATTTTTCCATGCTAAATAATACGCAGCATGCTGAAATTATGCACAAAAAATGTTAATTTAGATACAAAATAAATAAAGTGGGTTGTTATCTATTGACAATCACACTCAATCTGGTATTATATTGAA
>AEMJ01000034.1 GCA_000166735.2 Leuconostoc inhae KCTC 3774
TAGCATCCATTGTGGCTCATTTTTCTTAGCAGATATTTGACGAATAATAGCCTCATTTAGTCCTTTTCCTGTCGAAAATACTGCCTTATAATCGTCTTGAAAACCCAACTCGTCAGCTTTGTCAATTGCAATCGCTGCACGCGTTTTATCAATTGCCTCTTGTCTATCTATTTCCATCATCGCACCTCCTGTCATTTTTTTATTGCTAATAATTCATCTAAAGCATGCCATCCTAATGTGGCACATTTGATACGCGTGGGAAATTTTATGACACCAGATAAAATTTGCGATTCACCAAGAGACTTAATATCTGATGTTTCACCACGCATCATTTTAGAAAATTCTGTCACTAAAACTGTCGCTTGTGCACGCGTTTTTCCAGATATTAAATCACCCATCATAGATGCTGATGCTTTTGATATCACACAACCATCACCATAGAAATGAATATCAGTCACTTGATCATCAACGATATCAAATGCCAAATCGATG
>AEMJ01000033.1 GCA_000166735.2 Leuconostoc inhae KCTC 3774
TGGTTTAGAATATGATAAAACAAGGCATAATATTGGATTTATGGCTATTGATGCCTTTGCGTCAGCGCATAGTGTGTCATTTGCACCTAGCAAACAATTTGCTACAATAGCGAAGTTAACTGTTGATGGTGAGCAAGTAGTACTTGTTAAGCCAACGACGTATATGAATGACTCTGGTAAAGCAGTTCGCGCAATATTAGATTACTATGGGGGTGACATCAACACTGATGTGATGGTGTTAGTTGATGATATGGATTTACCTTTTAGTAAATTGCGTTTTCGCGCAAAAGGGTCAGCAGGTGGTCATAATGGTTTGAAATCCATCATGGCACATACTGGTTCACAAACATTCTTACGACTTAAGTTTGGTTTAGGGCATCCAAATCATGAACAGCAGGCAGTCATTCATTATGTTCTAGGCAAATTTTCACGCGCTGAAACAGATGATGTTAATCATATGTTAGATCGTAGCACGCTGGCAATAGAAGAATGGATTCAAGGTAACAGCGTATCAGAATTGAGTAATAAATATAACGGCTAATATTTAAGAACGATTTAACGCGTATATCAAACGACTGATAGGGGAACAAGTTTTAAAGTATGTTAACTCATTTTTTAGCGCAATCAGATACAATTAAACATCTTAACGAGCAAGCAGCTGATGGTTCTTCACAGCTGCTTTTAGGCGTCAATGGTAGCGCTCGAGCTGCGAGCGTCGCAGCCTTATATGAAGCAAATCCACGTCAAATGTTAGTCGTTACAGACACACAAGTACATGCTGATCAACTATTTTCCGAGTTATCAAGTCTGATGACAAGTGTTTTTAATTTTCCGGCAGAAGAGTCTTTGGCAACAGAAATTGCTATTAGTTCACCTGACTTACGATTGCAACGAGTTGCTAGTTTATTAGCCTTGAGAAAAGGCGAGGCAAAGGTTATTGTGACAAGCTTAGCCGGAGTTGAACGTTTATTACCTAGACCAGAAACAGTTGATGCGGCGAAATTGTCATTAACAGTTGGTCAAACTTATCAGTTAAATGATATAAAAAAACCTTAATGATGATGGGTTACACACCTACAAAATTAGTTCAAGGTGCTGGTGAATTCGCACAACGTGGTTCTATTATTGATATTTACCCATTGACTAGTGATGAGCCTATTCGTTTAGACTTTTTTGATGATGAATTGGACCAATTGAAAAATTTTGATGTATCGACACAAAAAAGTACGACTGTACTTAAAAAATATCATGTGCAGCCAGCGACTGATTTCATTGTGTCAGAGACGCAGTATGATATTGCTAAACAAACGATTGAGACGGCATTTAATAACTATCGCAAAGAGTTGACTGGTGTTGCAAAAAAACATGCGACAGAAGGATTTGCAGCAACACAACATGTGTTAAATGAGCATGGACGTGTGAACCAATTATTACCTTATGCGACCCATTTTTTTGATGGTGAAACAACTTTATTGGATTATTTTTCGGATGATGTTTTGGTCTTTGTGGATGAATTCACGCGATTAAAAGATATGCAGATCCAACAGTTAACTTATGATCAAGAATGGTTAGACAAACAGTTATCAACCTATCAACTCATTCCTGGACAAGTGTTACGCGCAGATTTTGCTGATTTGTTAACGCAAAATAAAAGTGCGGTTATTTATTTAGCAAATTTTCAACGTGGTTTGAATAATATTAAGTTTACCAATATTGAAGAAGTCACTACGCGACCGGCTAACCAATACTATGGTCAAATTGAGACACTTAGAACTGATTTACAGTATGCACAAGATGCGGGTATGACAGTTATTTTATTGATTAACGATGAAAACAAAGCCACCATCTCAGCGAGTCTTTAAGTGATTTTAAGGTACCAATTATTGAAACCCGTCAGGTTCAACCAAATCAGGTGCAGATAATGAAAGGCAACCTGGCCATAGGATTTGAATGGCCTAAATTACATTTAATCGTATTAACAGCACATGAATTATTTACTCAAACTCGGCAAGTGGCGCCAAGACAGCGTAAAATTAATAATGCGGAGCGTTTAAAGTCATATAGTGAATTAAATGTTGGTGACTACGTTGTTCATATCAACCATGGCATTGGTCGTTATGAAGGTTTACAGACAATGACAGTCGATGGTGGCAAACAAGATTATTTATCTATTGCCTATCAAAAAAATGCTAAGATTTTTATTCCAGTCACGCAGTTGAATTTAATCCAGAAGTATATTGGTGCGTCAGATGCTGCAAAAGCACCTAAATTAAATAAACTCGGGGGTGTTGAATGGGCTAAAACTAAGCGCCAAGTTGCTGCAAAAATTGAAGATATTGCTGATGATTTATTAGAGCTTTATGCCAAGCGTGAAGCACAACAGGGCTATGCTTTTCCGCCAGATGATACAGAACAATTAAAATTTGACATGGCATTTGGTTATCCAGAAACACCAGATCAAATCCGCTCGATTGAAGAAATTAAAGTTGACATGCAAAAAGTGCGACCAATGGATCGTCTGTTAGTAGGGGATGTTGGCTTTGGCAAAACAGAGGTGGCTTTGCGTGCAGTTTTTAAAGCAGTACATGCGGGAAAACAGGTGGCGTTTTTAGCACCAACAACAATTTTGGTCCAACAACATTATGAAACGATGTTAGCACGCTTCAATGATTTTCCAAATATTAAAATTGGCGTACTCAGTCGTTTCCAGACAACTGCGCAAAATAAATTTGT
>AEMJ01000032.1 GCA_000166735.2 Leuconostoc inhae KCTC 3774
AGTTTTTATTATGATAGACCCTTTTTATGAGTAAACAGGGATGCAAGGTAACCAAACATAGCGTGCCTCCTTAATCTTTATGATACTATATGATACGAAAAGACGTGCAATGTTGCTTATGAATTATTAAGGTCGGTCGTCATTGTCTGGTGTGACATCTTTACGCGAATCTGTTGAATAGTAATTCGTTTTTTTGGCGCATCAGGTATGATAATCCAAGCTAAAATATAAACTAAAATACCAGGAAATGCTACTGAGAAAAATGAGATCAGTACAAATATAATACGTAACCAAGTGGCATTCCAACCAAAATAATCAGCTACGCCTCCCATAACACCCGCAATCATACGATTGTTACGTGAACGTGTAAATGTTTTCTTTTTTGTCATGATTAATACTCCTTATTTAATAATGTGTTGTAGTGTGTCGGCAATGTAGTAACCAACTGAAATCCAGCTGAGAAGTGCATGCCAAAGCGTTGAAAACCAGTCATGAGATGTTGCAAATTCAATACCAGCAGCAAGCATGAGACCAACGCCATATGCTTGTATACCATGTGACGGGTGGCTATGATGATAATATTCTTTTATGGACATATGAGTTCCTTTCGATTAGGTAAAGAGAATAGGAGTACCTTAATACACCTTAATTGTACCAGAATTGACGTTAGCATCAATCGTAAATTTAGGGTTAGTGCCGTAAAATCCGCGTTTATAGTTTGTCGTATTTTTGTCAAAATGAATATTTTCATCACGTTCAATTGTAACCATACCGCTGTTAGAAGATAGGTCAAAATTAAAATGCTGTGTTGCCGGCGCGGTGACACGAATTGAACTGGAGTGAGCATGTAATTTTAGATCATCAGTTAATTCGGTTATACGCAAACGTAATGAACCAGAATTAGCACTAAATTGGCCACCGCCAACAAAATTGTCGACTTGAACGGATCCAGATGTCGCACTGATTTTGGCGTGAGATATTGCGGCGTTTAGAAGCTTGACACTACCAGATTGATCAAATATTTCGGCTTTTTCAAAGGTGAGTCCGTCTGCTTTTACTGCGCCTGAATGTACTTCCCAAGCGGCAGTAGTAGCTTTAATTTGTTGCCCGTTAAAGCTACCAGAGTGAATGACTAGATTAAACGTACCGAGAGTTAAATGTTGTGCAGTGACACGGCCACTGTGGTTAATACTTGTTATATAACCGGTATCAAAGTTTTTTGGAAAGCCGATATTAATTAAAGTTCTTACGTGAAATAATAGGGGATGATCACCTTGTGATACTAAGACACGATCATCATTTTCTTCAATCCGGGCAAAATATCGCGCATTATCGCGATTAAAGTATTCGTCGACGGTTATGAGATCTGTCTTATCATTGGTATAAAAATTAACAGTGGCATCTCTATAATCGAACACGAATTGTTTATCACTGGTAGGAATTTGGGCATTATGATGAGCAGCAGCCCAGGTTGGTGCAGAAGCATTTTCTTCGTTTTCATCAAAGTGCGATTGATTTATATTGCTGTCATCATCGAACTTGTAATATTTTTTTCCAACACGCGCACCATCATGATCGACATGTAACCAATCACCAAATTGGACTTTATCATGTTTGCCATCAATCACAATGTCATCGCCTAAACGAACACCACGACCATCAATATGTAAGTTACCAACATGGAAACCATCATCTGAAATATCAATAAAGGGTGCTTTTTTGGTTCATCATCATGGTTTGCACCATTTGTTTTGTCTGTCTGACTTAAATCACGAAGGACAATATCAATGTCACCTAATTGTGCAAATGCATCATCAAGTGCCTCGTCGTGGGATTTGTCCTGTTTAGCAAAATCTTGGTAAGCTTCCATTAAGTCGGCAACAAGTTCTTCTTTAAATTCGGTGAGTTGTGTGTTTGGGGTGTATTTTGAGAAAATAACGTCCAAACGTGTCCGTATTTCCATTTCGATTGATGTCATAGTGATGCTCCTTCATTAATATTGCCAGTAATCAAATTGCTGATAATGTCCTTAGCAAATTCCCATTCCTGTAAGGCACTTGCAAGGTGTTGTTGACCAGACGTCGTGATTTTATAATATTTTCGACGTGCGCCTTGTGTTTCGTCACCCCAATAGCTTGTGATATCATCACCTTTTTCTAAACGCCGAAAAGCAGTGTACAATGTCGCTTCGTTGAGATCATATTGCTGGTTGCTCAATAGGCGAATCGACTTGGCCACTTGATAGCCATAGGAATCACCTTGGTTAAGAATATTTAATATAATCGTGTCAGTATGCCCACGAATAAGATCTTTTGAAATAGCCATTTTATCACCTTTCTATAAGTTTCAATTATATCATAAAACAAATTACTGTGTTTGTCAAAGTAATTTGGTTTATGATATAAAAAACCATCTTTTCAGATGGTTTTTACGTTAGAACTTGATTAACATATTTTTAAGTAATTAACGCATGATGTCTTGGATCACTTTATTAATAATCACATAGCTAAAATTCGCAATTACATTCTTAACGGAAAATAAAATACTTAAATTTTGCATATAAAATCACAATATACAATTTTTCATGACAAAATAGGTATAAATTCATAACAATCATTGCTATACTATTACTATTGGTGTTTTGATGAACGCATTACAAAGGAGAAAAGGAAATGAGTAAAAAGAACAAAGTAATGATTGCTATTGTAGCAACATTGGTTATCATGGGTATTGGGGTCATGACAGCCCTTAGTATAACAGATGTTAATGGTGTTAAGATCGATGGAAAAGCAGCACAGATGATGTTGATCACAGTGACTGTATCTGGTATTGTCGGAGTGATTGTTGGCGCACTGTTTAATAAATTATTTATCTGGTTGTCACAACTGGGACAAGAAGAAAAGCAATCCGTTTCATTTTTAACATCGTGGTATGCGACAGCAATTAGTCAGATACCATTTGCTATTATAAATATCTTTTTAGTGACCGTACTGAGCTTATATAAGTCAGGAAATACAGTTGCTGCAATTATTAGTGGTGTTGTTAATGCATTGATTTATACATTCATTTTACGTCAAGAAAAGGTTATCACAAAGCGCACACAAATTATTTATCTTGTGATTATGATCGTATTGATCATTGTAATGAGTGCAGTACCTATGTTGATGAAATAAATAATCACACACTGAATTCAGAAGTATTGAGGGGAGTAGTATGAAACGACGAACTAAAGTAACCTTAATTGTCACGAGTTGCGTTGTAGCTGTTGGTCTATTGGCAGCTACTGGGGTGACAACGTATCATAAAATGACACACAAATCCGGTGCAACCGTCAAAACAGGTTATCAATCCTATACGGTGACCACTTCACCTGCTTTATCAATGTCAGGGAAAGTAGCTGCTAGCAAAACGCAAATGCTAAATACACCAACTGGTAAGCTACAACAAATTAATGTTAATAACGGTCAATCTGTTAAAAGCGGGGATATTTTGTTAACTGTAACGAACACGGATATGCAAGAAGCAATTGACAATCAAAACGATGTGATTGCTAAGTCAAATCGTGCGATTAATGGTGCGACAAGTGCACTAAGAAATGCACAACAGAGCTATAACCAAGCAGATCCGGAAGCTAAATCTGCACTAAAAGATGGTGTAACGCAAGCACAACAAGCGGTTACTGATGCAAATACAGATGCACAAGATGCACAAAATAAGCTTGTTGATTTACAAAATAAACTGAATGTCAATTTAACGGCACCTTTTGATGGGATTGTTTCAGTGGATGATAATACAAAAGATGGTTTGCCTGCTTTAACAATGAACACTACTGAAAAGGTGTTGCAAGCAACAGTGTCAGAGTATGATTATAATAAGGTTCACAGTGGGGATAAAGTTACTGTTAGTGGTATTGATGGTACACCAAACCAAACAACAGCCATTGATAAAATTGAACAAATACCAGCAGAAAAAGTAAAGGAACCACCTATTATCCATTTTCTGCTCATGTGAACGAAAACTTTTTATACGGACAAAGTGTGAAAGTGAAAGTGCCACAAAACGATCTTAAGGTGCCAAGTACTGCTGTTTATAAAGGCAATATCTATAAAATAATTGATGGTAAAGCTAGTCGGGTTAACGCTGACGTTACTAAAACAGGGACAAGTTATATTGTTAAGTCAGGCGTCGCTAAGGATGAGAAGGTTGTCCTTAATCCAGATAGTCATTTAAAAAATGGTGAAGCAATCAATGATTAATTTATCAGCGATTAGTAAAAGTTATCGTCAAGGTAATGATGATTATCAAGTGTTACATGACATTAATTTGCGCATTCAAGCTGGTGAATTTGTGGCGATTATGGGGCCGTCTGGGTCAGGTAAATCAACTTTAATTAATATTATTGGGTTTTTGGATCAACATTTTGATGGTGGTTATACATTTAATGATGTGGTTGTGAGTGAACTAAACCGTAAGCAACATGCGCAATTGCGTAATCAATCCGTTGGGTTTATATTTCAAAATTTCAAGCTCATTACAAACCAAAGTGTTGGTGAAAACGTTGGCTTACCGCTATTGTATGCTGGTATGAAGCGTCGAGATATTGTAGCGCGTGTTAATGAAGTCTTATCACAAGTGGGATTACCTGGTAGTTATCATAAATTGCCAAAAAATCTTTCTGGTGGGCAACAGCAGCGCGTGGCGATTGCTCGCTCGATTGTGACAAAACCAAAATTTTTAGTGGCAGATGAGCCAACTGGTGCGTTGGATTCAGTTACTTCTGCAGAAATTATTGCGTTGTTTAAAGATTTGAATGATAATGGCACAACGGTTATTATGGTTACCCATGATGAACATGTTGCACGTGAAACAAATCGATTGATTAAAATATTAGATGGCCGAATACAAAGTGATGAGGAGGTGCAACATGCAAATACGTGAATTATTTGTGAGTGCTTTTCGATCACTATT
>AEMJ01000031.1 GCA_000166735.2 Leuconostoc inhae KCTC 3774
AATATGTTTTACGTGGCGTAGCGTATAGTAAGCGTTGGTGGCTTGGTTTACTTGCATCAGTGTTACTAGTTGCTTTAGATGTTGGGTTAGCTTGGTTAATTGGTTTAACACTTATAAACGATGATCTAGTGTTGTGGGGGAAGTTATTGCTAGTCGGAATATTATTGGCTAGTATGGTAGGTATTACAATAATTTTATATCGTTGGTGGCGCTTATTATATCAATTAACGCAACAAAAAGATGAATCAGGTCGATTGGTTGCTAAGCCGGCTTAATCAGATCATCACACCATCCTTCAATTTCAGAAGATTAAGGTGAACCATCTCAAACTGGCTGGCCGCAGATAAAGCCGACACCATACAAAACCTAATCACCAAAAGATATACTGGCCATGCAACATGATATGGTTGAATTGCGTGCGGATAACGATATCTTAAAAAATCACTTGACGGTAGTTTATGATAAAATGAATGTATCCAGTGGAGTCGAAGCGATTGCATTAGCAGTGAGAAATCATATCATTTAACTGGTATGCTGTGTAATTTATGAATTTAAGAATTGTTA
>AEMJ01000030.1 GCA_000166735.2 Leuconostoc inhae KCTC 3774
CACGCTTAACTAAAAAATACGAAACACCTGTTACACGCGCTATACCAAAGCGGTGTTCGACATTTTTGTTGTATCACCTGGATCACGCACAACGCCAGTTGCGCTACTATTAGCAGAATAT
>AEMJ01000029.1 GCA_000166735.2 Leuconostoc inhae KCTC 3774
TTCGCTTACTAAAAATACGAAACATCTATTGCACGCACTTTATCAAAGTGGTGTCAGGCATTTTGTTGTGTCACCAGGATCGCGCACAACACCAGTTGCATTATTATTAGCAGAATATGCACGACAAAATAAAAACATCAAACTCTATATTGATGTAGATGAACGTTCGGCCGGGTTCTTTGCGTTAGGTATTGCAAAAAGGTTACTTGAACCAGTGGCGCTCTTAGGAACCTCTGGCACAGCGATTACTGAATATACCTCGGCTGTTGCTGAAGCTCACATTTCACATATTCCACTTATTGTTTTATCGACAGATAGGCCGATAGAATTGCAAGATAATGGTGCACCGCAAACGATACCACAACATCAAATATTTGGTGCGTTAACAAAAAAATTTGTGGTGTTTACCTTACAGGATGAACAACCAGATGTGACATCATATATTGATTTCATGACACAGAAATTAGTTCATGAGATAGTGATGGCACCCAAAGGACCACTGCAGATCAATTTACCGTTACGTAAACCATTAATGCCACAATTAAACGAACCAACCACAATTGTTGTGCCACCCCTAAAATTTGATAAAACAGCTGATAGTATGCCACCAATGCAGCTTTCTGAATCGCGAGTAGTTATTATTGCAGGTCCAAATGAAGGCAATGACTACCAGTCTGAAGTTCTCAATTTTTCAAAAAAATATCATGTACCAGTTATTGCTGATGTGTTAAGCCGTACACGACAGAAAGCAACCATTTATGGTATTGATGCACTGATTAAGGCCAATATTTTGACGGCGATTTATCAACCAGATCTTGTCATTCGGTTTGGTGCAACACCAATTTCGGCTCGTATATTGGAATGGTTAAAATCAGAAAATATACCAGTCTGGTTTGTCGGTGAAGATACGTTAGCTGATCACTCGAGACATGTATCACGTGTCTCGCAAGTGTCGCCAACTTCTTTTTATCACAAATATCTGTCAACAATGATGCCGATTTTTATCAGCAATGGCAACATTTAAATCAAAAAAACGACACATTACCGGAGAAGCAAGTATTGCACATGTTTTAGATCGTGTTTTACCAGATCAAACGGCTGTGTTTGTTGCTAATAGTATGGCTATTCGTGATATGGATGATGTTTTTACTGGACAGACAACACAAAATATTTATGCCAATCGTGGGGCAAATGGTATTGATGGTATTGTCTCGACTGCTTTAGGAATGAGCAGCACTTCACCAAGGCGTAGTGTATTGTTAACCGGTGATTTAACGTTATTTCATGATATGAATGGTCTCATGATGGCGCGACAATATCACTTACCAATTGATATCATTGTGATCAATAACAACGGTGGGGCTATATTTTCCTTTTTACCACAGGCGACGGCAGAGTCATATTTTGATATGTTATTTGGAACACCGCTTAATTTAAATGTGTCAAAAATTGCTGACTTATATGAATTAGCGTATGTGAAAATAAAAACGGCTGATGAATTAGAGCGGGTGATTAAAACCCCCGTTACTGGAACAAGATTGATTGAATTTGAAAGTAATCGCTCGAATAATGTTAAAGCACATCAGCAGTTAATGGGTGGTGTACAGCATGAATAGAAAAATTGTTACTGTAGCAGGTTATTCATATCATGTTTTCCATCAAATAAATGATGAGACGGTAACAAAGTGGGTATTACTTCATGGGTTTATGGGAACACATCATGATTTTGATGCGATAATTAATGAGTTACCAGGAGAGGTAATGACTTTTGATTTGCTA
>AEMJ01000028.1 GCA_000166735.2 Leuconostoc inhae KCTC 3774
TTCGGGGATATCTCAAAAAAATATAATATTAGTCGTTATTTAATCAATAAATATCTCAATGAAGCTGTTAAAAATGGTATTGTCAAGATTGAAATTACCGAAAACTCTCACCGTAATTCACAGCTAGAACATATATTACAAGATAAGTTTTCTAATGTTAATTTTTATGTGGTGCAAGACGACATTAACAACATCACCACATCAACTCATTTATCCAATTTTGCTGCTGAATTCGTTGGTGAATTATTGCAAACTAATAATAAAGTTGTTGGTCTCACATGGGGCGAAACAATATATAGTATGATAGACAGCTTGAAAAGTACGCCACTAGAACGTGTTAAATTTACACAATTTTTAGGTGAAAATATGAAATATAATTCTACCGCTGGATCAATACGGATGGTAGAACGCGCTGCAAAAAAAGTTTCTGGTGAATTTTTAACGTTACCGGCTCCACTTTACATTCTTAATGATATTGTGCGTGGTGGCTTATACTCTGAACCATCTCTACAAAATACCTTAGCGCTGGCAAGTCATATGGATTTTCTTATTACAGGCGTAGGAACAATTCGATCGCTAGACTCGATTCCAATTTGGCACAATAATTTAAATGGTATTTTCCCTTCAATAAACGTTAAAAGCGTGGTAGGCATGATCTTTGGCCGGCCATATGATATTAATGGCCGCTTTTTAAATCAAGGTGATGATAAAATTGTTGGACTGCCCGTTTCACAAATATTACAAGTTCCAAAACGAATTTGTTTAGTTCGTGGTAAATCAAAATACCAAGCTGTCATTGGTGCACTCCGTGGCCAATTAATTACTGACATCATTCTCAGTGAAGCAATGGCTTATAGAATTTTGAATGAACATACATTAAAATAACGTCAAAAAACGCCCAATAGGTTAGATAAACCT
>AEMJ01000027.1 GCA_000166735.2 Leuconostoc inhae KCTC 3774
TTTCGCCACCTTCGGTTCCTGATTCAGGACCGATTTCCACGATGTAATCAGCAGAAGAAATAATTGAAGTGTCATGATCAACTACTACCACTGAATTACCCTGTCTAACTAATCCTCTAATTATTTTATTAATCCATCAACGTTTGAAGGGTGTAAACCGATTGAGGGTTCATCCAATACATATAGCACACCAGTTGTTTCAGTTCGTAAGGTGCGGCTCAATTGAATACGTTGTAGCTCACCCGTTGATAAGCTACTTCCTGGTCTGGATAGTGTTAAATAATCAAGTCCTAAGTCTATTAAGGGCGTAATCAATTCTTTGAATTCATTTAACAATCTATTTCCAAGTGTAAAAACATCCTTTGGAAGCCATTGCTTAATTTTTTTATAAATATTAGTAGCTGTGCTAGCTCCATATCACTTACTTCAGCAATATTCTTGTCGACTAATACTTGTGTAAATAATTCTGGGTTAAATCTAGATCCATGACATGTAGAACAGGTTGATGTGCTGTAGAATTTTTCTAAACGCTGTAACGTTTTGGGATTATCTGTACTTTCGAATGTACGTATAATAGCTATTTTTT
>AEMJ01000026.1 GCA_000166735.2 Leuconostoc inhae KCTC 3774
CATATTGTCATGGCTAAATAATATACAGCAATATACCTGAATAACTTTCACTAACCTGTATATAATAGGCAAGGTACAGGTAATAATCTGAATCTATACAATTTTTTCTTTAGATTTTAAGTCAGT
>AEMJ01000025.1 GCA_000166735.2 Leuconostoc inhae KCTC 3774
GAGATTAACTCAAGTTGGTAACAATTCTTTTGTAGGTCAATTGCAGGGTGTCCTAGCAACATCACAAGATCAAAAATCACGTGTTGAAACACTGGCCGATCGTGTCGCCAGCTACCTTTTCTGGTTAGCTTTAATTTTTGCTTTAGTTGCCTTAATTGTTTGGACCAGTCTACGTGGCTTGAGCGCTGCTATTAATATTGCCGTCACTGTCCTCGTGATTGCCTGTCCACACGCACTTGGCTTAGCTGTGCCATTAGTTATTCAACGTACAAAATCAGTAGCCGCCGCACAGGGCATTTTAATTAAAAATCGTAAGGCATTAACCACCGCAAATCATTTACAATTTGCTTTGATGGACAAAACAGGGACGTTGACAACCGGAAAATTTAGCGTCAATCGTATTATCACTTATGGTTTAGATGAAACACAAGCCGTTGCTATTATGTCAGCGCTAGATTCGCAGTCAACTCATCCACTCGCACAATCAATTACAGCATATAGTCATCAAATTCAGGCCCCTCAGTTACAAGCCGAAGATGTCATAAACCTTGCTGGTTATGGTGTTTCTGGTATGGTCAATAATACACATTATTTGTTAGTATCTGAACGTTTTTTATCTGAAAAGCATATATTATTCACACCATTACATGACGAGGGTTCAATTTCATATTTATTAAAACATGATCAAGTTGTTGCAGCCATTTCACAAGGTGATACTGTTAGAGACACAGCATCTGAATTCGTAAAGCATCTTGTTCAACTAGGTATCACGCCTGTTCTTGTCACTGGTGATAACATAAAAGCGGCACAAGATGTTGCTGCACAATTAGATATCGACGCTATTCACGCCCAAGTCTCGCCTCAAGAGAAAATTGCCCTAGTCATTAAATACCAACAACTAGGTGATGTTATGATGATTGGTGATGGCATAAATGACGCCCCTGCACTTGCGCAAGCAAACTTGTCGATAGCTATCGGAGCTGGCACGCAAGTCGCACAAGCTGCAGCTGATGCTGTACTGATTGCTAATCAGTTACCAAAAATTATTGATTTTCTACAACTCATTAAACGCGCTCATACAAAACAAATTCAAAACTTATGGTGGGGGGC
>AEMJ01000024.1 GCA_000166735.2 Leuconostoc inhae KCTC 3774
ATACATTACTCACCCAGAGGTTAATTTAAAGTTTACTCTATCGAAAAAGCTTTACGATGCCGCTACGTTGGGGAAAAGTCAAAATTCAATATTTTTCGTAAAGATTACAAAATTGGAAAACTGACCTGGTATTTTGGTTCTGATGATAAAGAGGAACATCGCGTTGTAACACTACGTCAGCGTAATAATCGTGACGGTTTTGGAACGATTAGTGAAAAAGTAACATTCTGGCAAGAAGAGTATCAAAATTTTCTCAAGAAACCTATTTTGGAAAAAACAATTATGTACTCATCATACTGGGGTCAAAACTTTAACGATAATCCACGAGCGCTTTATGAATACATTCAAAAAAATCATCCAGGTTATCAACATATTGCTGTATACTC
>AEMJ01000023.1 GCA_000166735.2 Leuconostoc inhae KCTC 3774
TTAAATGTAGATTATCGTGGTGTTCCTCACTATGTAGCGGGAATGGTAACACATCGCATCATTACTGTAACACTTTATTTATTAGGCTTTTTACTGGTATTATCTGGTACAATGCCGGATGTTGCTCAGAAAGTTATGGGCCTAAATCGCTTATGGATATTACCAAGTGTTTATGCAATTGCTAATCAGTTGCCAAATATTATATTAGGCTTTTTATTGTTAATTAGTGCACGTGGGGTAGCTAATCAAGTAATCCGTGCCTATAAGTCGACAATTTTAGTGTTAGTTTTAGTTGTTATTTACACATTAATTAGTTATCAATATATAGCACCAGTGATTTTCGTTGCTGTCTTACTAATTGCGTTTATTCTGAGTAAAAAACATTATACCGTCAGCAGTTTATTCATTCTTGGGAACAACAAGTGGTCGATGGTGTGATCTGGGGGACCTTAATTATAAGCTACCTATTATTAGGTGTTATTCATGCACCGTTTGTCCAACACCGATTTCATAATTTAAACCATACCGGCATTATGCCATCATTACATTGGTGGATTATGGGCGTGGCAGTTATTCTAATGGTATCAGTGTTTAGTGTCTTATTATTAAGATACTTACATGCGCATCAGCAACAGTTAGGTTTTATTTTTGATGAAGAACGGTTAAATAACATGCTAGCAGTTGGGGACACGCATTATACAAATTTGGCGTTTCTCGGTGACAAACGACTGTACTATTATCAGGTCAATAATCAAGATGTGTTAGCCGTACAATTTAGAATTATTAATAATAAAGCGATGGTGATGGGAGATCCATTTGGTGATGCTAATTACTACGCTGAGGGCATGCAACAATTTGTTGAGGATGCTGATATATTAGGATACATGCCAGTATTCTATGAGGTGAGTGAACGTATTGCCATGCTGGCACATGAGTTTGGATATGATTTTTTCAAACTCGGTGAGGAGGCACACGTCGTACTTGACCAATTTTCAACATCTGGTAAAAAGATGCAAAATATACGTTCAGTCATGCATCAAGCAACGCGTGGTGGTTTTGAGTTCAATGTATTACAACCGCCATTTAGTCAAGATATCATGATGCAATTACGTACAATTAGTGATGAATGGCTTGCAGGTCGAGAAGAAAAAGGTTATTCGTTAGGTTTCTATGATGATCAATATATCCAACGATATCCAATTGCTGTTTTAGAGAAGAATAGTCATATTGAAGCATACGCAACACTTGTAACATCACATACAGAGCAGCAGATGGCGGTTGATCTGATGCGCTTTACCAAAAAATCACCAAATGGTGTGATGGATGTTTTGTTTGTTAATACGATTGCTTATGCTAAAGCACAGGGTTTAATGACACTTAATCTTGGCATGTCACCATTGGCAAATGTCGGACAGCACCGTCAAAGTTTTGGGCGAGAACGCCTAGCTAATTTGGTTTATCAATTTGGATCTAAGGTGTATTCATTTGAAGGTTTACATCATTATAAGAGTAAATTTACAAAAAAATGGGTGCCGATGTATATTGCCTATTCTAGAAAATCATGGATTTTGATGGTAATGATTGGCTTGTTGAAAATTGATAATAAGGGAGTTAAACGTGCACCTGAGATAAAAGTCGTGTATGATAAAGATAACAATTTTTAAATATGAGGAGGGAAAGTATATATTAGCCGTTTAATCTCGTGGAGAGACGGCTGGCCATATATGATAATTGACTATGCCAATGCATGAATTTTTTATGGGGATGACCCAATTAGAATTAATTAATCGCGCGCCAGGATTTTTTAAGTATCAACCACATAATGTTGCAGCACACTCATGGAAAGTAGCACAAGTAGCACAATTTTTAGCAGACGTTGAGGAACAAAATGGGGCTACTATTAATTGGCAACTGGTCTATGAGAAGGCTTTGAACCATGATTACACTGAACGTTTTATTGGTGATATTAAGACACCAGTTAAATATGCAACGTCTACTTTACGATCTATGCTAGCAGATGTAGAAGATTCAATGACGGAAAATTTTATTAAAACTGAAATACCACGTCAATTTCAATCGGTCTATATGCGACGTCTAGGGGAAGGAAAGGATGACAGTATTGAGGGACGAATTTTGTCTATATCTGATAAAGTAGATTTAATGTATGAAGCGTATGGTGAATTAGAAAAATTCAATCCTGAACCTGTGTTTGTTAATATTTTCCAGAGCAGTTTAGAAGCACTAGCTGAATTTCAAGATATGGCGAGTGTTAAATATATTGCTACAGACATCCTACCAGATATTTTTGAGGAAGATTTCATTAGTAAAAATCAATTATATGATTTGGCTAAAAGTTTGTTACCAGATTTTGCTGCTTCTCAAAAATAACCGAAATGCTGGGTTGAAAATTAAAAAATGATTGTATATCAATGTATAAGTTAGTGGGGAAACAATGGTATTAAAAAAGAATTATATTGCACGTATGCGAGAAAAAATTGGGCACGAAGGCATGATCTTTGTGTCAGCGTATGGTATTTTATGGAATGAACAGCATGATAAAATTTTACTTGAAAAACGTTGGGACTCTGACGAGGGCTGGGGCTTTCCGGGAGGGTATCTTGAGTATGGTGATTCACCAACACAAGCGGTTATCCGAGAATTTAAAGAAGAAACCGGCTTGGATGTTGAGGTTGTACGTATGCTTGGTTTGTCTACAAATATTACAGATGAAAATTCATGGGGTGATGCACAAGAAAGCATTGGTATTGGCTTTGAGATGCGATATCTTGGTGGTACCTTATGTAAGGATGGCACAGAAACAGTTGATTTAGAATATGTTTCTGTTGTTCCTGAGCCAAAAATGTTTGTGCCACAGGCACAAAAAACCATACATAGTGTTTTGACAGAAAATGAAGTTAGTGACAAACCTTGGATTCGCGAACATGGCGAATGACTTAATTTAACATAATTGAAAGAGAGAAAAATATGGCATTCTTAGAACTCCAGAATATTAAAAAATCATACTACCTAGGTAAGGAAGAATTTCCTGTTCTAAATGGCATTGATTTGTCGTTTGACAAAGGAGAATTTGTTTCGATTCTTGGTGAATCGGGTGGTGGAAAGTCTACTTTAATGAACATTATTGGTGGGCTAGATCGTAATTTTGAAGGAATCGTTGAAGTCAACGGTGATAAACTTGATCATAGGCAAGAAAAGAAGCTTGACGTTTATCGCCGTGAAACAATTGGTTATATTTTTCAAAGCTTTAATTTAATTAATTATCAAACTAATTTAGAAAACGTTGAGACGAGTTTGAACATGACAACGTTATCAGCTGCTGAACGTAAAGATCGGGCAAAAGCACTGTTAACGAAAGTTGGCTTGGTCGAGCATCTTCACAAATACCCATCGCAATTATCAGGTGGTCAAAAACAACGTGTCGCTATTGCACGTGCACTGGCTTCTGACCCAGATATCATGATTGCCGACGAACCAACTGGGGCACTTGATTCTGTTAATACGACTGAAGTGCTTGAATTACTAAAACAAATTGCTGAAGAGGGTAAACTGGTTATTGTTGTGACCCATTCACAGTCAGTTGCAGAATACGGGACACGCATTCTACACATGGCCGATGGGAAGATTGACGAAGAAAAGTATTTGAAGGATAAATTTTTAGTGCCGGAAAATACAAAGCGCTTAACTTCACGACCTTTGAAATCATCTTCAATTTGGGATATGGCATTTGATCATTTAAAGTATAAAAAGCTTCAAAATTTTTTAATTATATTAGGTTCAGCAATCGGCGTATTTTCGGTTATAATTTTTTGGGATTAGGTAATGGTATTAAAGGATATATTACCAATCAAGTTGATGCTCTTGTCAATCCAAATTATCAGTCCGTTGTTCGTAATACGACTAAGGATAAAGATGCTAGTGCGGCAGAACGTATGCAAGCAACTGCACAAGCTAGGGCAACAAACTATTCGTCTACAACAATGAATAAAGCTATGCTAAACCGTCTAGACAATGTGCAGGGCGTTGACGCGGTTTATGCTGGTGGTCAGTTTAGTAATGCTGTGTTTACGTATGGTAATGTGAAGTCACAACCAGTGCAAATACAATCATGGTCACCACAATTTTCTAAAAAGACAATTAAAGCTGGACATCAAGCAAAATCTGGTGAAGTATTAATTGATCAGGCATACGCTAAAAAAATTCAAAGTAACTATCAGGCACTGATTGGGAAAACAATCTCATTTAGCTATATGGCGTTTGATTCATCAAATCGACCAGTTGTCATTGCTACTTCAGCAAAAATTGCTGGTATGACTGATGGTGGTCAATCAGGCGCAATGTTTATTCAAAATTGGTCAACAATGCAAAATGATTTGAAAAAGAATAATGCAGTAACAGAAGCGAACTATGCTGCAGTTGAAATAAAAGATACTAAAGCAGTTAGTGCAACGATGAAACGTATTAATAAACTACAAAGTAATGGTATGCAAAGTTTTGCTGGTGTATCATTGACTGATATTTTAAGTACCATTAATACAATTACCAGTTTAGCATCATATGTGTTGGCTGCGATTGCTGGTATCTCATTGCTCGTTTCAGCTATTATGATCATCGTGACAACATACATGTCTGTTTCCGAACGTACACGTGAAATTGGTGTGCTTCGGGCACTTGGTGCTCGCTCTAAGGATATTCGAGGCCTGTTTACAAATGAAGCATTATTGATAGGAATCATATCAGCAGTTGTGGGTATTACGATAGCTTATATTGGACAAATCTTAATGAATACTGCATTAAATGGGTTAATACATTTCAGTATTGTACAGGTGTCAGTTGGTAATGTTATTTTTGCAGTCGTTATTTCGATATTAATTGCATTAATTGCCAGTTTTGTGCCATCACGACGAGCAGCAAAACTAAATAC
>AEMJ01000022.1 GCA_000166735.2 Leuconostoc inhae KCTC 3774
AAAAAACCAATTGCAAATACAGCAGCTGTGCTAAGTAGCTCAGCTGTTTTATCATGCGCCGGGAAAAACGATGGTGCAAAGTAAATTGCAAAAGATGCATAAACATACCAATCAAACCACTCAATTAAATTTCCCAGTGATCCCTTTAAAACGTTACTAATAATCTTCTTTTCTGATCGCATAGTCAATCCTCCTAAAAACTTGTTATGACGTAATTTAACATGGTATCACATAAACGTCTTCATACGCATTGCACAATATTTTCTTCTCCCTTGTGCATAATAGACAAATACGGTAAAATAGCAATAAAATGATGAGGTTTAAAAATAATGAAACTAATTGACATATTAAAACATCCCTCACTTCACAGTATCCAAGTAGCTGCTGGTGCTAATGGCTTATCTCGTAATGTCACACAAGTTGGTATGATAGATGCACCTGATATTAATGATTTTCTTTTTGAAGGTCAATTATTAGTGACCTCTGGTTTTCATTTTACTAAAAATTCTCATTTATTACACGATCTCATCATTGGTATGCATGACATAAACGCAAGTGGCATTGCTATTAAATTAGACCGTTACATTTATGAACTACCAACAGACATCATCATTTTAGCAGACAAATTAGCGATTCCTATACTTTGGACACCGGCAGATGATTTTTTATCATTAACAGTTAAACGTCTCACCGCGGTCATCTTAGAAACACAAAATACCGAACTAAGACAAATTATCGCCATTAATCAACAATTATCAAATCTAAACGCTCAAAATATTACCTATCAACATTTACTTGATCAAAGTGCTAAAGTATTAAAAACGCCACTTGCCTTATTAGATTCTCATTTTACAGCATTATATGCTAGTAGTGAGTGGGTTGCTCAACGTGAATTTTTAACGCATTATTTGCGTCATGAATCTGACATCGATTATCTTAATTTATTAGCACCAACCCGTATTGCATTTAATCATCAAATTATTGATATTTTACCAATTTTTTCAGCGCTAAATGAAAACAAAGCATTTGCTGCATTTGTGGTCAATGAATCAGAACCATCAGATTTTCAAATGTTGCGGCAGCAACAAGTCATGAATACTTTAGGCCTTGCTAATTCTCGGACAGATTTATTAAATGAGACTGACTTTCGTAACCGTTCTGGATTTTTCTTGAATGTCATGCAAGGTGGCCTAAGTGACTCAGCCATAGATAATTATTTGCACGATGAAAGTATTGACAACAAACAATGTTTTCGTGTGGCCATAATAG
>AEMJ01000021.1 GCA_000166735.2 Leuconostoc inhae KCTC 3774
CGTGATATTGCTTCACAAATTTCAATGTCTGTTGAAGGTACTACAGTAGCATTTTCACGTCAAAGTGACGACAACAAGACAAAAGCTTTGCATGGTACCACTCGTGCAAACGTTGCTAACATGGTTGAAGGTGTTTCTAATGGATTCACTAAAACTTTGAAGCTTGTCGGTGTTGGTTATCGTGCAGCAAAGTCAGGTTCAAAATTGACTTTGGCAGTTGGTTATTCACACCCCGTTGATTTTGAAGAACGTGAAGATTTAACAGTTGAAGTGCCTGACGCATTGACTATTAAAATTTCAGGTATCTCAAAGCAACGTGTTGGCGATTTAGCCGCTGAAATTCGTGCCGTACGTTCACCTGAACCATATAAAGGTAAGGGTATTCGTTACGAAGGCGAAATC
>AEMJ01000020.1 GCA_000166735.2 Leuconostoc inhae KCTC 3774
GGTTTGTTATTAGCCACTAGACTTAAAAGCCAGTCACAAGAATAGTTAAAACTGTTAATTCGGTTTCATTTTTAACAAAAAGTTGTTACGCATTATTTCATGCGTAACAACTTTTTATATTGAGTTTGTTCTAGTAAAACAAAAGATATCGCAACCTTAATATGCTTATTTAACATTGATAATTCACTAACTAGTTCATAATTTTATAATTCTAGATAGTTTTACTGTACGCTACTGTACGGAAGCTAACTGCTAGTTTCTTCAGAGTTTAACCTTAAAGTTAAACTTCTTACTGTACGCTACTTTGTCAAAACATAATATTGCCTATGTTTTACATCTAGATACTATTATAACAAATTAACCTATGTAACATTAACTTAGTATAAGTTTTAACACCACAAAAAACACCAACTGCATAAGCAACTAGTGTTCTTAAAATTTGAAGTGTTATACGCTTCAAGGAATCCGCTAAAACATTGATAAAATGAGGCCTGAGCCAAATATATATTAACGC
>AEMJ01000019.1 GCA_000166735.2 Leuconostoc inhae KCTC 3774
GTTGCGAGTGGTCGGATTCAATCGTTAGACGTTCAAGCCACGTTACGCACCGCCTTTACGGCATTGACAGATCACGATTATGTGGCGGTCACGGAAGAAAATCGGGTTGTTGGCTATTTGGATAGCCAACGAATCGTGGCTTACTTGAGTCAACATGAAGAAGTATCTTAATCGTCAATTAAGGATGAATCAGTTACACTAGGTTGTGATAATTGATGGTCGCTAATGAATTTAAGGAGGAATTTCGAATGGCGGAACAGTACGATGTTGTTGTGATTGGTGGCGGACCAGCCGGCAATGCCATGGCTAGCGGATTAAAAGGCTCAGGGCAAGATAGTGTTGATCGTTGAAGCGGATCTGTGGGGCGGCACTTGTCCTAACCGCGGTTGTGACCCTAAGAAAATCCTATTAAGCGCCGTCGAAGCGCGACAAGCAGCGCAACATTTACAAGGGCAGGGCCTGATTGGTGCGCCCAAAATTGATTGGCCAGCACTGATGGCGCATAAACGAGGCTATACGGATGGCATCAACGATGGGACGTTGAATGGACTAAAGGGGCAAGATATTGCGACGTTACATGGTCAAGCGCACTTTCAATCCGACAATCAGTTAGCGGTCGGGGATCGAGTAGTCAGTGCGACTGATTACGTGATTGCCACTGGTCAGCGTCCGGCGATTCTACCG
>AEMJ01000018.1 GCA_000166735.2 Leuconostoc inhae KCTC 3774
GCCATAACCGCGTGATAACATAGCTGGTAAAAGAGCATTGCTTAGAATAAACATCGGTGTTAAATTCGTATTCAACACTAATTGCCAATCAGATAGCGACGTGTTTGTTGATGATTGGTAATCATCTAAAATACCAGCCGTATTTAATAATATATCAAAATCAACTTTATCCGTTATTTTTTTAACAAGTTCCAGTAAGGCATCATGTTCACTTAAGTCAATTTTAAAAGTGTGCAGATGTGGATGATTTAAAGGGATTTTTTGATAATCCAATGCATAAACAATTGCGTCGGCAGCTAAATATGTCTTTAATTGTGAAAAACCGATCCCTGATGCGGCACCGGTTAATAAAATATTTTTATTTGTATAATTTTGTTCAATCATTATTTACTTAAGTCAACCATCTTACTTAGTGCATAGATAACAATACCACCAGCAATTAATGAAACCACCTCACCAGGCATCACACTTAAATAATATGCCAGCCACTGCGCAAAGAGCCCACCATTCGAACCAGAAGGAAAAGCACCACTAGCACCAATATTAAAAGCTAATGTGAATTCTGCAGCTAAAATTGCCATGCCTATGGTCGCAACCACTACTGAACTAATTACAATTTTTGTAACAGCATGCTTAACACGGCGTGTCGCTAAGTAAGTAATGCTAGTCATAATAACAGTGCCCATAGTTCCAAATATCCAATCAATCCAACCAAGTGGGGAAACCAGATTAGCAATAAATACCCCTAAACCTAATGCTATAATATAGCGTTTGTGCCATGCTGCTAAATGATTTAATCCTTCAGAGGCGCGTAATTGCACGGGCCCAAAAGCAAAAGGTTGAATCACAAACGTAATGGTAGCATAAACAGCCGCAATAACTGCGATCAGCGTAATGTTTTGTACCGAGCCAATAGACTTATCCGTTTTAACTAAATTTTTTGCATATTAAACATCTCCTAGTTTTTTATAAGCGGGAAGGTTGATGAACCGCTAACAAGTAGCATAACATATGATAATAAAAAAAGCCACAGAACCTGTCGCTTCAAAAAATGGTTAATTATTGCCATCATCCATAAAATCTTTTAATTGCTTGGAACGACTAGGGTGGCGGAGCTTACGCAATGCTTTAGCTTCAATTTGGCGAATACGTTCTCTTGTCACACCAAATACACGACCTACCTCTTCAAGTGTACGTGTGCGGCCATCTTCCAAACCAAAACGCAAACGTAACACATTTTCTTCACGGTCAGTTAATGTCTCCAACACAGATTCAAGTTGTTCACGTAACATTTCATATGCTGCTGAATCAGCTGGGGAAACAGCTTCATTGTCCTCAATAAAGTCCCCTAAATGTGAATCATCTTCTTCACCGATCGGTGTTTCAAGTGAAACTGGTTCCTGCGCAATTTTTAATATTTCACGTACTTTATCAGGTGTCAAATCCATTTCAGCCCCAATTTCTTCTGGCAATGGTTCACGACCCAAATCTTGAAGCAACTGACGTTGAATACGAATTAATTTATTAATTGTTTCAACCATATGAACAGGAATACGAATGGTGCGCGCTTGATCAGCAATAGCGCGTGTTATTGCCTGACGAATCCACCATGTAGCATAGGTTGAAAACTTGAATCCTTTGGTGTAATCAAACTTATCAACGGCTTTCATCAAACCCATGTTACCTTCTTGAATCAAATCCAAAAATTGCATCCCACGACCAACATATCGTTTAGCAATAGAAACAACCAATCGTAAATTAGCTTCTGCTAATTCTTGTTTGGCTTCAATATCACCATCTTCAATGCGTTTAGCAATATTAATTTCTTCGTCACCTTTCAATAAATTAACACGACCAATTTCTTTAAGGTACATACGCACAGGATCGTTTATTTTAATGCCGGCAGGTGTTTCTTGTGCTTGATCTAACTCTTCTTTGGATGGCTTATTTTGCTTTGCCTTTAATACTTCAGGTGCTGGTTCACCTTTTTCATCAACAATTGCAACACCAGAATCTTCAACTTTTTCCATTAACCGTTCGATATTTTCACCGTCTAAATTAAATGGTTCTGCTAACCTTTTTGCCAAATCTGCATATGTAATTGCTTTAGCAGCCTTATATTCTGCAATCAACGCCTTGACAGCTTTATCATATTCAGGGTTCTTAATAATCCCTGATTTTTTGGCCACTTTAGGCTTAGAAGCTTTGCCAGCGGCAGCAGCTTCCTCTGGTGTTTTGCCCTGTGCTAATGCTAAAAGTTCTGCTTTTTTAGCACGGCTATTGTATGAGATTTTTTGTTCATCTAGGTAATCCTTGATGTCTGAAATTTTACTTGAAGCTAAAATAGTTGCCATTGATTATTTCTCCTAGCATAAAAGCCATTTCAAAGGCGCGTACTAAAAATACGTCTTTGATTATATTTATAATTCTGATTGCTTCTTTTTGATATTAATTAATTCTGTCATAAATTGTAACAATTTTGCATCATCATGCTGTTGTTTAGCTGTATTAATTGCTTGTTGCAACTCACGAATTCGCGCATCAATAGGTGCATCATGCATGATAACACGTAAGTAATCGTTGATTGCGGCTTTTTCAATTGCAATGTCACCATATGAGCGATCAATTGCCATAATTTTTTGATTCAATTCTGGTTTTTGGATAAAATCCATGTATTGAGCTAAATCAAAATCTCCAGGATGCTGCGTTTGATAGATATTTGTCAGCATCATTAATAATTGATAATCCGGATGTACAAAAGCAAATCCCGCTGTCTCTTTTACTTGAACCATCACTTGTGATGATTTAATCATTGCCATGATTAGTGCTCGCTCAGCTTGCTCAACTTGTGTAATGCTTTGATTAATATCTTTTTGTCCTAAACCACCATCATAATCATTACTGTATAATGGCGGTTCAACCATAGTACTATAGGTTTGTTGGGATTTACTGGCTTTTTGAGTCACACTTTGTTGTAATTGTGTTTGTAACGCGTGCTTTGATGTTCCAAATTCATTAGCAATTCGAGTCAATTGAATATCTTGCTCAACAGGAGATGCAGATTTTAATGTTTTCATTACCTCTTGTAAAAATGCAAGATACTGTACTTGATTACTTAAATTTTTCCCGACACGTGCTGCATTTACCAAAAACTCTACAGGTGTTTGAATATTTTGTTCTAATGTTTGTTTTAACACTGACAATCCACGTTGCACACGTACTTCATCAGGATCAAGATGATCTGGTAAATATACCACACCAATATCAACATTTTTTGCGTATTCTCGAATGAGATCAATAGAACGACGTGCTGCATTTTGACCTGCTTCATCGCCGTCATACACTAACAAAATACGTTTCGCTACGTGCGATAATTGTCTCACATGATCACGTGTTAGTGCCGTACCCATTGTCGCCACACCAACTGGTTTTTCGGCCATACTTGCGGAAATAACATCCATAAATCCTTCAAAAATCATAACCGTATTTGTTTGCCGAATTTGATTTTTAGATAGATCAAAATTATATAAAATCTTCCCTTTCGTAAAAAAGGACTTTCTGGGCTGTTCATATACTTGATACTATTATTAGCATTTAACGCACGACCTGAAAACCCAACCACTTGACCGCGTTCAGTTTTAATTGGCCAGACTATGCGACCAGAAAAGCGATCTCGTAATTCACCTTGATCATTCGAAATAAACAACTCAGATGTTCGCATCATTTCTCTAGAAATATTTTGTTCGGTCGCGTAATTTAAGAGTGCATTGTCTTCTGGGACAAACCCAATCCCAAAGTGTTTGATAATATCATCAGTTAATTGACGTTTATCATGAAGATAAGCTAATGCTTGTTCTCCAGACGTTGTATTCAACAATATATGCTGATAGAGCCGTTGCGCAGCGGTATGTAATTGATAAACAACTTGTGTTGTGCTATCAACTTGTTGTGTTACGCCAGCAGAAATACTACTGTCAACCTGCATGTCTGCACTTTCAGCTAGTGACAAAATGGCTTCCGGATAACTCATGCCTTCTTTTTCCATTAAAAATGAAAAAACAGAACCCGAACGACCACAGGAAAAACAATTAAATACTTGCTTATTTTCTTCAACAAACAATGAAGGATGATGATCATCATGAAATGGACAAGACCCATTCCATTGGCGCCCGCGCTTGACGAGATCCGTATATTGACCAATCACATCGACGATATTCACTTTTTGACGTACTTCAGTAATGAACGATTCTGGAATTCGACTTGCCATAGACCACCTTTCAACAATAAATGTCGCAAACGACAGTCTGCGACATTTCAATTGAACTACACTAAATTATACGTCGTACAACTTGATTTGTCAATCCCTACAACGTCACCTGACCTACTGTTATATCAACATTTCTTTTTTAATTAACCAGATTATGTTAACTAAAAGCAGACGGCACATGTCAACCCAAAATAGAATATTGACGCACTTTTCATCTTTTTTTGGCTATCTTTTAGCGAGCCATGCTTGCATATCAATGATGATAGTGTTTATTACAGTTTGATGATATTTTGAGAAAAACAAAAAAGTTTCCCTTATTTTTTACTAACGTTGTTCTTTTCTTATGTCATCACAAATAAACCAATCCAGTCCCTTGTACACAATCTTGACCAGCATGTCTAATACCACATCAATCAAGAACGCTTAGATTCAAAAAAGCATCAAATTTTTACGAAAGAAAGCTCATACAATTTGATGCTTTTTATTCATTTATGGTAGATTGCAAGAATTAACCGAACACGACAAATTGCTGAAAAATCTTTTGTTGCGATTACCCAGATACTTGTAGAGCCCCTAGCATTTTCTGACTAGAAACATGATCAACGTTACTTGTTAACATTATTAATATTAAAATCATTGCCTTTGTCCCATTTTTCAGACAACTTTTGGCAAAGACCACAACTTTAGTCATTACTACTTCATCACTTTCTGTCCGTTTGTGTTAGAATTTTATCTGAATTCGGTTTGAAATCTAAACTACTTTGACAAATGTCTTCTGTTACATAAGGTGCCTTAGATTTTGCCCTGGCATCAAAATCAGATTGACCGAATAACATCCAATCTCAGTTACACAATTTATCTAGTTGGGTCGTATCTGCACTCACATTGGGCTATTTTGAACTAAGTGCCTGCGTTTATAAATTATTATTGTGTTTTTGAATTTAACTAATGTTGTTAATAAGTTAGGTCATTTGTTTGTGATTGAAACTAATCAATCAGATTGAATAGACTAGAAAAAATGATTAAAGTTACAGCCAAGAGACAACCGTATATTTTCGATACATTTTACTTCTCTTTTTCTGTTGTGTTCACAACGTTATCAGAAAAAAAGGCAACGCAAAACCAGACTCTGTCAAACAAAAGTATGTTGAAATTGTTAATTGGCAACAAACAGGCTTATCAATAATTAGTGCTTCGTGATGATATTAATTACCTAACATCAAGACATCTAGTGGAAGTTGAAATGATTAATTTTAGTTTAAAAGACCGGTCTTTTATTTTTTCTGAATAATATGTTGGCTCAGTGCATCTATAAATTTCTCGATTACTAGTAATTCATTATGATCAAAGTTATCTAAAATACCTAAATAGCCTTTAACAGCCTCACTGTGCAAACGATCATGTTGTTCAGCCAATATTTTACCTTGAGAAGTTAGTTGAATTTTTTTCTGTCTTTTATCTTGACCTGAATCGATAGTAATTAACTTATTACTTTCTAGCTTACTGATAAGTCTTGACACAGCGGGTTTACTGATAGATAGGACACTTGACAGCTTTGTGATCCCACATTGAGTGTCTGAATTAATTAAAGATAATGCTTCTAATTGTCTTAATGACAGTGACGCATTTACATTTTTGAAATCAATCGTTCGACTGAGATGATCTTTTCTATTCCTAATTTTTGCTTGAGCACTGTACAAACTAATTAACTTTTTAATAATATTATTTTGCAATTTTTGAGTCATTTTTACTGCCCAAATCGTTTAAAGTTTTATCATCTAAAGATTGTGTTACTTCTTCACATCTAATGATTTTCTTGCCTTCGATAGAAAATAGGGCAAATACTTCAACATGCCCTACTACATTGTCAATCTTTGTAACATTAACGACATAGTGAAGAAATACTTTTTGATTTTGCACATCAAACATTTCTTCGAGAAAATGAGGTACTTGAATATTTTTTGTCACTTTTTGTAGGGTCATAATGTGCTGCTTGAATTGATCGTATGTTGCGTCTATCCCATCTGTTGTTTGTCGATAACGCGTATCAAAATATTTGTCTATTGTATCTACTTTAAGATTATTTAATACATCCTCGTAGGTATTTTCAATCAATGTCTTCATATCTCGTTGTTCCATAATTTCCTCCTATTAGTTAACATGTTAACTATTAACTCCAAAAAATAATTTGTCAAATAAAATAAAAAGAGTTTAACAACGTCTTGTCAACTATCCACAAAGAGTATTAACTAAAAATCCCTTTGAATATTGTAGATTGCAGGACTCATCTGAACAATCACATCTTCCTTAAAAACTTTTCGTGAAGATTGCCAGTTAGGCGTTTTCATTGATTTGATCTTAGCATTATAAAATATGACACATTAAAAGACACAAGATCCAGCTTTTTTTGTCAGGCGTTTAGTTTGATTTTATAGTTTACCTGATACTCATCTCACTAAAATATGAATATCATAATTTTTATATTAAAATTATGATATTTCATTACAAAAATTTATAGAAAGCAACAGTATTTCCTTGGTCAGCAGACATAAAGCCATTATTTTCATAAAAATTTCTAACAATAGGTTCGTCATCTGTCAATAAGACCTTTTGTCTAACCTGTTTATATTTATCTAGAATCATAGATAACATAATTGTGCCAATTCTTTTATTTTGATATTCTGGGTGAACCAATAAGTCTTGAACATATATTATTGTGGATCCATCTCCGACAACTCGGGTTAATCCAACTAATTTATCATTATCCCAAGCAGATACAACTGCCAGTGAATTACTAATCGCTTGTTTAAGCGTACCCATATCATCTGTATATACAAACCACTGAACACTTAAGTATAGTTTTTTAAGATCATTATTAGACAATTCCTTAGTCTCTTTGTAACTAATCATTAAATACAACTCCTATATAAGATATTTTTAATTTATGTGATAAAAATTAATTTTATAGTATACTAGCATATTAAATATCTCCAATTACAGCCATTTTAACATAAATGTTGATACAAAAAGTAACACTATATCAACATTTCCAAGCATTTAAGTATTTATCATTTTTAAATACTTTCATAGCATCCTTAAAAATTCGATTTTTTACATAATTTTTATCAATAATTCTTGGACATACCTAGTTAATTCTTTGTTTAAAAAAACACATGTCGCCATGTGTTTTTTCTCGATTACCTTATAGTTTGTTCACATAATAGCGAAAACTGGTCTGCCTGCATTCCAATCACTGCTATCTCTACTTAAATTATTAGAAAGAGCGCTGACATCATACCAGCCATTATAATAACATCTATTATACGGATCTAATACTTCGGTAGCCCCATTGCTATAACCATACGTGGTAAGAGCATGTCCAATACCACCAGCAACATTTACAAAGAATATGACCGGCACACCTTGTTGCAATAAATTAGCAGTACGTTCAACTGTATTAATTTGTTCTACTTTTCTTCCATAAGCAGTAATTGTATTGATTAGATCACGTCCTGTGGCACCAAAAGATGATTGACTTAAATTGTTCATAACTGTTTTAACATCATCAGGATTCACATTAATACCGTATGAGCCATTTAATACCATGGCGATACTGGTAGGTACACAGCCTGCTTGACCCATTGAGTAATCATTAAATCGATGATTAGACCAACGACTATCTAACTGAGAAAAATAAACTGGCTTTTTTGCGATAATTAAATCACCGTTCCCACCAAAATCATATTTTTTGCCATTAACACGGATTGATGTATTACGTAGTTGATTATAGTTATTACCATAATATTCAACTTGATAAGGGTGACTACCATAATAACGTAACCCTTTTACGGCATCTCCATTGGCGCCAAAGAAATAGATGGTATTGGCATTTGTGCGAACATAATTGTTACGTACTTGGTTATAGTTATTACCATAGTATTCCATTTTGCCATTATCATAATTACGAATTCCCTTTATGGCATCTCCGTT
>AEMJ01000017.1 GCA_000166735.2 Leuconostoc inhae KCTC 3774
CAATTGTGTATTTCCTGCTAATGGTTGTTCACTTTCGGTACGATAGTAGATATCAACCGCACCATTTTTTTGAAGTTTTTCTTGCAATCGACTTTTGAAATCAATAAAGCGATCAAAAAAATCTGTATCGATTGCTGCAAATAACGTTTGGTCCAAAAAAACACTAACAGCCTCAAGGCCTTGATCTAAATATAAGGCGCCAATAAAAGCCTCCCATATATCCTCCAACAATGAATCACGGTCACGTGCGCCTGACATTTCTTCACCTTTTCCAAGACGAATGCCTTCATTTAAGTGCACGACACGTGAGAAGTGCGCAAAAGAGCGAGTTTGCACCATTGCAATACGCATTTCTGTTAGCTGACCTTCATGCCAATTAGGATAGCGCTTGAACAGGTATTCAGCTACCGAAACTTGCATAACGGAATCACCCAAAAATTCTAGTCGTTGATAATCACGACCTGACTCGTCTTGGTGTTCATTCAAATAATTACGTTGCGTCAAGGCCTCTTGCAGCAGTGAATCATCATTAAATTGAATATTGAACTCTGTTAATAAATATTTTTAAAGCTGTCTTGTGACACGGTTTTTTCCCTTTTAAATTATAGTTTTATACTCTATTATATCAAAAAAGCACCAGAGTTTTAATAAACTTGGCGCTTTAATCATTTTTATTGCATTGCCTGCTCACGAACAACATCAGCAATCATTTCAACATAACGCTCAACAAGCTCTGTTGTAGGTGCTTCAGCCATTACTCTAATCAATGACTCTGTACCTGAAGGGCGTACGAGTACACGACCATCTCCGGCCATTTGTGCCTCTACCTCTGCAATTTTACTAACAACAGCTGGATTTTGTTGAATAGCGACTTTATCGCCAACTTTAATGTTAACTAATTTTTGAGGATACACTTGAACTGCTTCCGCTAACTCAGATAATTTTGTACCAGTTTCCTTCATAACATACAACAATTGTAAGGCTGTCAATAGCCCGTCACCAGTTGTAGCCCAGTCGCGGAAAATGATATGCCCTGATTGCTCACCACCAAGATTATAGTCCGATTTAGACATTTCTTCCATAACATAACGATCACCAACGGCAGTTTGTACGCTCATCATGTCATTGTCCTTCAGCGCTTTATAAAAACCAATATTACTCATAATTGTCGAAACAACTGTATGATGTTTAAGTCTTCCTTGTTCATTCATAAATTTACCAATGATAAACACAATTTTATCACCATCAACAATTTCGCCGTTTTCATCGACTGCAATCAATCGATCACCATCACCATCAAATGATAAACCAGCTTGTACATCATTTGCTTTGACAAGCTCGGCTAATGCTTCAGGATGAGTTGATCCTACGCCATCATTAATATTTAAACCATTTGGTTCTGTTCCCATAGTGACAAATTCAACGTTTAAATCTGCAAATAGACGTGCTAATAACCCACTTGTTGCCCCATTAGCACCATCAAGTGCCACACGCATACCCACAAGGTCTGTCGGAATTGTTTTTTGTAAGAAGCTCATATACCGTAAAGCACCTTCAGGATAATTATTAACGACACCAATTCCTTCAGCGCTAGGTCTTGGCAATGTATCTGTTGGTGCATCCAATAACTGCTCAATCTCATATTCCAGTTCGTCTGATAACTTAAAACCATCATTACCAAAAATTTAATGCCATTATCTGCGGCAGGATTATGTGAAGCTGTAATTTGCACACCAGCATCTGCTTCCAAATTCTGTACTAAAAACGCGACTGCCGGTGTCGTAATAACGCCTAAACTCAAAACATCAATGCCGACAGACAAAAAGCCAGCAACAATCGCTTGCTGTAACATTTCACCAGAAATTCTTGTATCTCGTCCAACAATAACAACTGGCTTTTTATGGCTTTCAGCATGCTGTGTTAAAATTGCGCCACCCGTACGTCCCAAACGAAATGCTAATTCTGGTGTTAATGACTCATTAGCAATACCACGTACACCATCTGTTCCAAAGTATTTTAATTTAATATCTGACATATTTTTATCTCACCTTCTCTAGTTACTACTTGAAGTCTTAGCATCACTCGTATCAGTACCACTAGATGCTGAAGCGCTTGATGAAACAGCTGAGCTCGCACTTGAACTGTCGCTCATACTACTTTCACTATTATTATTGTTATTAACTTTTATCTGTGAGACTGTGGCCGTCACATTAGTCTTATCATAACGTACAATTCCGTCAATGCTAGGTAAGCTAACGTTAACAGTCCCTCCGTTTCGGATATTACCAACATCAACCGACACACTAATATTATCCATGGTATTAAGTATATCAGATGACCCATATGCCGTCACTGTTTTCGGATCAAACGTAATTTGATAGTTGTTAGACCCGCCATTCTTAACGCTGGCGTTTAAGGTCAGTCGCTTTGAGTCTTCCGGTGCAATTACTAACGTGGCATCAACAGTTTGACGGCTCAAATTAACTTCTACTGTATTGCCATTTTTATCTAAGGCTACAAGTTGCGCAGTGCGGGTTAATGATTCCTTTACGCCACTTGGCAAATTTAGACGTGCAGCAATACTAGTAACCGCATCAACATTTGATTTTGGGCCGCTAATTGTCACATGTTTTGGTTCTGTTGTCGGTTCACTTGCCGTATAACCTTTAGCAATATTATTTTTATTATAGCTCACATTAATAGGTAATGTTGCTGACGTTTTCCGTGCAATAGTGACTGTTACTTTTTGTGGATTAACTGTTGACGTTAAAGAGGCATTGACACCACGGAGTGCTACTGTAGCAGTATGCTTTCCAGATTTTAAACCTCTTAAATCTATACTTGTTTGAATATCATTACGACTTTGTGCCGCAGAAACTAAAGCTCCCGAACCTTCAATATCAACTTGTACTGTCGTTGGTGCCCCTATAACAACATACTTATCATTATCAAATTGTACATTCAAAGCCACTTTTAATGTCGCCTTTTTTTCAGGTATGATTGTTGAAAAATTATTAGACCCATTGCTTGATAATTTGGTTGACCGAGTGCTTAACACATACGACGACAATAAAATAGCAATAACAAACGCGATGGCAAGATTAACAATTTTTGACTGACCTATTTTTTCATCGTAATTGTCCTCCTTTGCGCCACCAATGCATCTTAGTCACAGCATCATCTGCTGCTGGTAAAAATTGATGTTCGAAGAAATTCAAGTAACTTTTTTGATCCATATGTCTGAGCAAATCACCTTTTTGCGTAATAGAAATTTCACCAGTTTCTTCTGACACAACCACAGTAATCGCATCGCTGGCTTCAGAAATACCCACCGCTGCACGATGCCGCGTCCCTAACTCTTTAGGTATACGCGTACTCTCTGAAAGTGGCAAATAGGCTGCCGCTACTGCAATACGGCTTTTACTAATAATGACTGCACCATCATGTAGTGGCGTATTTGGAATAAAAGTATTAATCAACAATTGTCCGGTCACATTGGCATCAAGTTTAATCCCGGTCTTAATGTATTCATCCAAATGATCTTCGCGCTGAATTGTAATTAGTGCCCCAATGCGTCGTTTAGACATGTACTGCAAAGCATCATCTAAACTCTTAATTAACTGATGTTCAACAGTATTATCAATATGTGCGCGTCGCACAGTTAAGCGACGTCCTAAAGTTTCTAAGCCTCGTCTAATTTCTTGTTGGAAAATGACAACTAAAGCAATTGGCGCCCATGTGATTAACTGATCCATCACCCAAGAAAGTGTCATTAATCCAAGATACCAACTAACTACCTTGACTAAAATGACAGTGCCAACCCCAAATAAAATTTGCAGTGCTCGTGTGCCTTCTACAAATTGAATAATTTTATACATTAAAAACCAAATAATTAGAATATCGACCGCATGCATAAGATTGTTAATTGTTAGGTACGATAACATTTTTCCCCTTTACATCATTTCAATAATACGTCTAACATACGTAGTGTGCCATACAGCTACTCTTCGTCTTTTCCAGCTAAGGCTGCTGTTTCAGAAAAATTAATAAATTGCCTGATATTAATACCAGCTTGACGTGTGATACGTCGTTGTTCATATAAATTTTGAATAGTTTCACGCTGAGCGTTTAATGCTTTCAATTCTAGCTCCATCCTTATTTTATCATCCAATTGACGTTGCTCCGGTGTATCAACATGTTTTTCATTTTCGATACGATAACGATATGTCACAATTAAATTATAAGCATTTTGACGCTCCATCCGATGTGTTACGGTGTCGCCACTATATTTTTCCATATAAGCTGAAAGCGCCTTGATAGCTTCTTTAGAGGTTTCACGAATAGCAAGAGATGTTTCTTTTTTAATTTTCGCGCTTGTTTCATCTGAAAACCAGATACGAATGCTACGCAATCCGCGACGCATGAGCACCAAAGCCCACTGCGATGAAAAATGATAATGTGCGTCAGCAGCTATCAAATTTTCGAGCCGTTCCAACCGTCTGGATTGTGATGAAAAGGTTAAGGGCGAAATATCCTCCTGAACTAACAATTGTTGTAAACGATCTCGTTGTGCTTGCAGGCCAATAAGACGTAATTCTGAATCATCCGAACTTGTGAAACCTGACGTATTACCTATTAGCTGGCGCTTAATTTGGGCAATCGTCCCTTGTTTTCGTGTAATCAACTCGTATACAATAGCACGATTATCTTCACGTTGCTGTTCTCGTAATGTTTGAATGCCTACTTGAATAGCAAAAATACGTGCTTGAGATTCCGTCATTTCAGGTTTGATCGTCTCAGTTGCCACAGCTTCTGAATCCAACATTTCAGGTTGTGTGAAATCATGTGCTGAACGTTCTTTTGTCATAATTGGTAACATGATAGTTGCTACAAGTAAACTCACAATAACAACAACAGCCGCAACAAACACTAATAAATCTCGTTGTGGAAAAGCAGTGCCATCATTAATAATAGTTGGCACTGTCATAACAGCAGCCATTGTAACAGCGCCACGCACACCTGTTAACCCTGATGTGACTGCCATATTGAATGCGGGTTTCGTTTCTCTGGTTTTAAGATATAATGCAACTTGATTGCCATAAGCCCAAAATGTTCGAATAGCAAATATGATAAACCAAACAACAATACCATAAAAAATAGCATGTCCTGTGTTCATTTGTGAATTTTGGACAACAGCAGCAAGTGCTGGGGGCAATTCAATTCCCAATAATACGAAAATAATACCGTTTAATAAATAGACAAATATTTCCCATGTTCTAATACCAGTAATTGAAATTTCTGGATTTCGCGCGTCAACATGCTGATCACTTAATATTTTTGTTATAATTGCACCGGCAACAACCGCAATGACCCCCGATGCATGAAATATATCTTCTGCTACCCAATAAATTAAAAAGGGTGCCAGTATCGTGACAACTGTATGAAATACCACATCGTTCAGGCCAACACGATCAAAAACATCACCGAGCCAATTTAGAAGGCTGCCAAGTAATAAACCAATAATTAAACCAACGATTGTCATCCAAAAAAATTTCCAATAGCATGACTTAGTAAAAACGTACCGGCAACTGTCGCCTTAATAGCGGTATTAAAGCTAACCAAACCGCTTGCATCGTTAATTAAACTTTCACCTGAAACAATATGCAAAACAGTTTTTGGTAATTTCACACGTTTGGCAATCGCCTGTACCGCCACAGGATCTGTTGGTGATACAACTGCGGCTAAGGCCAATGCTACAGAGGTTTCTAATTGTGGCATTAATAAGTGTATGAAGAATCCACCAACTAATGTTGTCAACAACACCAGTATAATTGCATTGCCTAAAATAGGACCACGCAATTCCCATAATTCATGCTTTGGAAATCGCCAAGCATCATTATATAACAATGGTGCCACAAACAGTAACATAAACCAATGTGAATCTATTTTAATAAATATGCCAAAAGCTAATGAGAGCAACAGACCAATAGCAATTTGAAATAAACTAATTGGTACATCAGGTATAAAATGTGATACTACATTTGATACTGTCACCGACACTATCAAAATAACCACTAATTCTAATATCACCATAAATTTATCTCTCCCCTATGATCCGCACTTCAGTTTCTAATGTCACGTTAAATTTCTTTTTAACAGTTGCCTGTACGTGATGAATCAAATCTTCATAATCGTTTCCCGTACCATTGTCGATATTGACCATGAACCCAGCATGCTTTTTCGACACCTCAACGCCCCCAATACGCGCACCTTGAAGATCTGAATCCATAATCAATTTGCCGGCAAAATACCCCTCTGGTCGTTTAAAAACTGACCCATTCGATGGATAATTTAACGGTTGTTTATCAGCTCGTCGATAGTTATTAACATCCATTCGTAATTGAATATCTGATTTCACGTCTGGTGTCAAAGTAAATGTGACATTAACAATCACACCGCCATTTTTTGAAAAACGGAGTGACGATAACCAAATTCTAATTCATTTAAATTAAAAGTTTGTATTTTCAAATCTGGCATAATTGCCGTGACCGTGGTAACCACCATCTCTGTTTGTCCGCCATAAGCGCCTGCATTCATAAAAACTGCACCGCCAACAGAACCAGGAATACCAGCAGCCCATTCTAAACCAGCTAGGCCATGTGTCATTGCAGTTTCAGTCACTAAGATTAGGTCTGCTCCTGCATCTGCTGTAATTGTATGTTGATCAATTTTAATGTCACGTAAATCGTGTAATAAAATTGACAACCCACGTAAACCACCATCTCGAACAACTAGATTAGACAATCGTCCAAATATATGTACTGGCTGTTCTTGAGATTTTGCCCAATTCAATAATTGTTGTAACTCTAAATGTGTCTTTGGCATGGCTAAGTAATCAACCTTACCCCCAACTTGCGTATGTGCATATGGGGCTAACGATTGATTTTCAAGTATTGTTATATCATTTAATTTCATTTTTAGGCTCCGAGTCTATATCTTCTATTTTACCAAACTTTTAGCTAGACCACTCAAAATGAACAAAAACTTGACTGAAGATCAAATTAATCTCAGTCAAGTTTTCATTTCAAGTAAACCATAGGTTGATTTCGTGCTCTGCTGACATGGCACTATCTGAACCATGCACGATATTCATCATGGCTTTTTCTTCCCACTCACGCCCTAAATCACCACGAATAGTTCCAGGCGCTGCCTTGGTTGGATTAGTTTCTCCCATTAATGTTCGCCAACCTGAAATAATGTTTGTTCCTTCACCAATCATAACCACAACTGGTCCAGACATCATGTAGTTAACCAAAGAGGGATAATACGGCTTGCCAACATGCTCAGCATAATGCAAATTAAGCAATTTTTCTGTCGGTACTACCATTTTCATATCAATAATTTGATAGCCTTTATTCTCAATACGTCGAATAATCTCTCCAATTTTGCCACGCTTGACACCATCCGGTTTGATCAACATTAAAGTTCGTTCAGTCATATGCTCCTCCAATAAAATTATATCAACTATATTGTAACCGATAAAGAAAACGCTTACAATGATTATTTACGAGCAGTTTTTTTAACATCATCTGGTCGATATTCCATTGCCATACCTTTTAGAATATTTCGTAAATATCTATCACCAGCTGGCTTATAATTACGATGGTCTGATCGACGCAATACAGCGCTTAATGCATTAGTTGAAATTGTTACACCCGCTGTTTTTAAAAAACTTATGTAATCATCACTCGTATAAGACATGGCGATTTTGAGTTTTTTCATCACAACATTATTAATATTTTCTTCTTTATCGATATCAAAAGTTGGGGCCACAGGTTTTAAATCCGGCCCAAATTTTTGTCCTCTTTGTGAAATAATCAAACCGTTCATGAATGATTCAAGCCCTTTTATATCAATTTTTTCATCACGTTTACTGCCTTCATCTTGCTTAGTCAGTAATATATGTAATTGTGTCTCATCAATAGTCACACCACCAAATTCAAAAATTTTAATCATGTCTGCATTTTGAATGTTTAGGGCATAACGCAGACGAATAATAATATCATTGTTGTTCATCTATTTTCTCCTGTATGTACGGTGCCATTGGCACACTTTTAGTAAGGATGAATATCGTATGTTTCCCATTTTTCATGAGAATCTTGAATACGTTTAAACATTTTTTCCATTTCCGTTAACGTAAACTGTGTGACAACTGGTCGACCATGTGGGCAGTTGTATGGGTTTTCGGAATTCGCTAATGTTTGAAGTAATGTTCGTGCTTGCGCATCAGAAAGGTGCATATTGGCACGAATAGCACGTTTACAGCTCATCATAATCGCTGCTTTTTCTCTAAATTCCGCCACAGTCAGCGCGCCATCACGTAATATCCAATCAATCATTTCACGAATTGTATCTTCTTCTTGACCGTTTTCAAACCATGTCGGATGTTCACGAATAATAACACTCGTTGGCCCAAATGGCATCACAGTCAAACCAACATGCAAGAGATCCTGCTCATGATCAGCAATTTTAAGCATATCTGAAGCCGTATAGTTAATTACTATTGGCACTAATAGCCGTTGTTTGTCATCACTCACTTCGCCAATTTTCTGACGATAATACTCATAATTAATTCGCTCTTGTGCTGCGTGTTGATCTATCAAAAATAAACCATCTTCAGTTTGCGCAAATAAAAATGTCCCATGCATTTGTCCAATATACGACAAATCCGGAAAGCCACTTGGCCTTTGTGGTGTCACATCAAGTGTTTCCTGACTTTTAACTGCTATGTCAGTAAATGGTGATTGGTATGTCGCAACTGATTCGGTTACCTGCTCTGTTACTGGTGTATCAAATACCGGCAATGTCGCTTCATGTTCATATTTAGTAACAAACGTGCTCACACTACGTGCTGATAATTGTGCTCGCTTAGTAATACTGATGCCCGCAATATCTGATCCCGTGTTAATAGTAATGTTAGTTTTACTATCAGGTTGTTTCACAGTTGCTAAGTTTGTATTCAGCCATGGTGCTATTTGAGCTGGTTGCACGCGTTTATATTCAGTTTTTTTGTTTGACCATATAAATTTTCATAAGCATCTGGAATTAAATTTTCGTCTGCTAGACGGGCTTTAATTGTTTGTACTAATAGTTCCGATAATTCAGTTTCCTTTGACAATCGAATTTCTGATTTTTGAGGATGCACGTTAACATCTATTAAAAGTGGATCTGTATTAATATTAATGACCCCCATCGGAAAACGGCCAATCATTAATTTGGAGCCATAACCATGAATTATCGCATTGGAAACCGTAAAGTTTTTAATAAAACGACCATTGACTAGTATTGTCAAATATTCACGTGATCCACGTGTCAACTCAGGTAAAGAAACATAACCGGTCACATTAAAATCATCATCTTCTCCAGCAAATGATAGCATTTTTTGCGCCGTATCACGGCCATAAATTGCAGCAATCACTTGCTGTTGGTTCCCGTTTCCTGTCGTTTTGAGCAAGTCTCGCCCATCAGAAACTACGGTAAATGCAATATTCGTATATGATAAAGCCAACCGATTCATAATATCAGCCACACGCGATAATTCCGTTTGCGGCCGTTTCAAATATTTCAAACGTGCTGGCGTATTATAAAACAAATCCCGCACTGAAATAACAGTGCCACGACGACCATTAGCTGGTGTAGCACTCACTTGCTTACCACCTTTAATATGGTACATCAAGCCTTGGGTTGCTAATTCAGTTGTCGTATTTAAAGTAACATCAGCAATAGCAGCAATTGATGGCAAAGCCTCACCACGAAAACCAAGTGACACAATATTAAACAAATCATGGCGATTCATTATTTTACTTGTTGCGTGCCGTGTAAATGCTAATGGCACATCCTCTGGCTCAATACCTGATCCATTATCGACCACACGAATAAGCGTTTCACCAGCATCTTCAACAATGACTTCAATTTGCGTTGCGCCTGAATCAATGGCATTTTCAACTAATTCTTTTACCACGCTCGCCGGTCGCTCAATAACTTCCCCGGCGGCAATTTGGTTAGCTAATAAATTTGAGAGTTCATGTATTTTACCCATTTTGTCCACGCTCGTAGGCGCATGCCTCCTACTTTCTCAGTTGTTTTAATGCATTCAAGGCATTCATGGCATCAACTGGTGTCATTTTTAAAATATCAAAATCATCTAACGCATCCAGAATTATCTGCGTCTCTTTATCAGCAACATCGACATTGAACAAAGCAACTTGCTCGGATAAACCAGAACGTTCAGGTTCCATCGTATCCGCTGGTTGATTTTGTGTTGTTATCACTGTCTCTTTATTTTCTAATGCGGTTAATATTTTTGTCGCATTAGTAATTAGTTCATCTGGCAAGCCAGCAAGTGCCGCAACATGAATACCATAAGATTTATCAGCTGGTCCTTTTTGAATTTGATGTAAAAAGTGAAGATGCCCAGTATCATCTTCAACAGCGCCTACATGAACATTTTCAATACTAGCATGCTGATCCGCTAAAACAGTTAGTTCATGATAATGTGTTGAAAATAACGTTTTAGCGTGAATATGAGCATCTAAAAATTCAATAATCGCTTGCGCCAAAGCCATGCCATCATAAGTTGCCGTACCACGGCCTAATTCGTCAAATAAAACCAATGAATGCGCGGTCGCTTCCTGCAATGCATGATTTGCTTCGGCCATTTCAACCATAAAGGTGGATTGTCCCATCGCCATGTCATCATTGGCCCCAATCCGTGTAAATATTTGATCAAAAATGGGGAGTTCAACATACTCTGCGGGTACGAAACTACCCATTTGCGCTAAAATAACAATTAAAGCAAGCTCACGCATGTATGTTGATTTTCCAGCCATATTTGGTCCAGTAATTAACTGCATATTTGTTGTTTCATCGAGTAAAACATCATTGGCAACAAATTCGCCAACTGACAATAGCGATTCCACTACGGGATGTCTGCCTTGCTTAATCATAATACTATTATGGTCTGTAAATATTGGTCGTATAAAACGACGATTATCTGCAACATCTGATAATGCCGCTAAAACATCTAAGTGCGCAATTTGTTGCGCAAGTTTTTGTACACGACTAATGTTTGCCTTTACACGTTCACGCACTGTCACAAATAATTCATATTCACGTTGTGTGCGTTTGGCTTGTGCCTCAATGATCAGACGTTCATGTTCTTTTAATTCAGGTGTCACAAATCGTTCAGCATTTGTTAATGTTTGTAAACGTTCATATCGATTTGCTTCAAGTTTAACAATATTTGCCTTGGTAACTTCGATAAAATAACCAAAATTTTTATTATAGCCGACTTTTAATGAATGAATCCCGGTTGCTGCACGTTCATCTGCTTCCAGCTGTGCCAACCATTGTTGATTATCATGTAACACACGACGATAATTATCAATTTTTTCATCAAAACCGTCATTAATAATATCGCCTTCTCGCACACTAATTGGTGGATCATCAACCACTGCTTCTTCAATTAAGCTAGCTAAATCAACCATATCATCTAGTTTGTTACCAGTGACATTTAAAATACTAGTTGTGTCAGATAAAACGGCTTTAATTCCTGGAATAGTTAATAATGAGCGTTTTAATTGCACAATTTCACGCGCATTCATGGTTCCCATTGCTGCTCGAGCTGATAAACGTTCCAAATCATACACGGATTTCAAATGATCTTGTAAAGCCCCACGTGTAAAAAAATCATCCTGAAAGGCCTGCACTAAGTCCAAACGTGACTCAATGTCATGCTGATCACGAAGTGGTTTTAACACCCACTGTTTAAGTAATCTACCGCCCATAGCTGTATGTGTTTCATCTATGAGACCAAGCAATGAGCCTGCGCGTTTTTTGTTCGTGTATTTTCAATTAAGTCTAAATTAGTACGCGTATCTTGATTAAACTTCAAGTAGGTTAAACGTTCGTAGCTCATCGCTGGCACAATGTGATCTAAATTACGCCGTTGCGTATCAAAAATATAATTTAGTAACATTGACGTTGCTGCTACTTCATCAGATTTGATAAGCGGTTGCGTCAAAAAACTCACTGTCGCATTTTCGCCAGTAATTGTTTGAGTAGAAATCACTAACCCACGTTCACCAAGTTGCGTTGCCAATCCTTGCCTAGTTGTTTGTTCATCGTTTTTTCTCAACACAACTTCTTTGACTTCTAGCGAACTCAATTCATCCATGACATCACTAAATCGATACATCGTTGTCGCTTTCAGCTCACCTGTCGATAAATCAATGTAGGCTAAAACCCAAGTTCCATCACCTGGTAATACAGCGGCTAAATAGTTATTTTGTTTATCTGAACCGACACCATCAATCATTTTAGTGCCAGGCGTGATAAGTTGCACGACATCTCGTTTGACCATGCCGTGAGCAACAGCTGGGTCTTCCATTTGTTCTACAATGGCGACTTTGTGTCCCTGATCCACCAAAATATCAATATAATTTTTTGCAGCATGATGCGGTATCCCAGCCATAGGCACTGGATTTTTTGAATTTTTATTGCGTGCCGTCAAAGTTAACTCTAGTAATTTTGCACCTTGTATGGCATCTTCTTCAAACAATTCATAAAAATCACCTAAGCGATAAAAAACAAAAGCGTCTGGATATTGCGATTTAATTTCGTGGTATTGCACCATCATTGGCGTGTCAGCAGGTTTGCCCATTTGTAAAGCGTCTCCTAATTCTCTGTTAATTTTCAATCAAAATGACGGTAGTTTGCCATCGTGCGTGATAAGTAATCAACCAAAGTCTGATTATCAGCCTGCTTATCCCAATTTTTTTGACTCACCAATGTAATGGCTTCTTGCTGTGCAATTTCCATCATCGTTAAATCTTTAATTGGATCACCAACAACAAACTCTGGAACACCAGACTGCTTAGTTCCTAAAATATCGCCTGAACCACGTAATTCTAAATCCCGCTGTGCAAGTATAAAACCATCGGTTGTTTCAACCATAGCATCTAAACGTGCGGTCCCATAATCCGTTTTTGGATCTGCAACAAGTATTGTATAAGACTGTCGGCTACCTCGCCCAACACGCCCCCGTAATTGATGTAATTGCGCCAATCCAAATCGATCAGCATCTAAAATCAGCATAACAGTCGCATTTGGCACGTCCACACCAACTTCAATCACTGTTGTTGCAACTAAGATTTGAATACGATTGGCTTTAAAATCTGCCATCAATGTTTTCTTTTCGTCATTTGACAATCGACCATGTAATAAACCAACCTGATACTGTGGAAACTCTAATTGCATAGCTTCATACATTGCTGTGGCATTTTGTACGTCAAGTGATTCAGATTCTTCAATTAATGGTGTCACTATATAAGCTTGTGCACCAACATCAATCTGCTTTTTAACAAAGGCGATGGCATTGTCTAATTGATTATGACCCATACGTGTCGTTTTAATGACTTTACGACCATTTGGTAATTGATCAATAATTGACACATCCATTTCACCATACGCTGTAATCGATAATGTTCTAGGAATTGGCGTTGCAGTCATGGCTAAAATGTCTGGATTAACACCATTTTCGCGTAACGCTGCGCGTTGATTAACACCAAAACGGTGTTGTTCATCAATCACCGCCAATCCCAAATGATGAAAAGCTACATCGGGTTGCAATAATGCATGTGTGCCGACCAAAATGTCAATATCACCGTTTTCAAGATCTTCTAAAAGATGACGACGTGCAGCAACCTTTAAGCCACTCGTTAATAATTCAACACGTAAGGATAAACCTGCGTTATCAAATAACTGCGTTAAACTCAGCGCATGTTGTTGCGCCAAAATTTCTGTTGGTGCCATTATTGCTGCCTGCATGCCAGCCGTCACAACAGCATACATGGCCATAGCTGCGACAACTGTTTTACCAGAACCAACATCCCCCTGCAGTAAGCGATTCATATGACGCGGTCTTTTTTGATCTTGTAAAATCTCTGATATCACTTTTGTCTGTGCAGCCGTTAGTTTGAAAGGTAAACTTGTTTCAAAATTCCGTATTGCACGCTCATCATAGTTAATACCTTCTCCAGCAAAATTTTGATCCGCTAATTTAAGCAGTTGCAAACGCATTTGAAAAACAAAAAATTCCTCAAAAGCCGCACTACGACGTGCGGCTTTTGCAGCTGCCATATCAGATGGAAAATGCATAGATTCAATCATCATATTACGGTCTAATAAACGGTACTTAGTCCGCATATTTTCTGGTACCAAAGAGCCAAGCGTTCCTCGAACATCTGCCCATGCCAATTCAATTAAATGACGAATCGTTTTTGCAGTTATTTTCTTAGAAGATGGGTATATTGGATCAAGTGCATCAACGCTGGCATTAATTATCTTCATACCAGTCAATGCTGCCTTTGCAGCATTATACGTCCCATACACAGCTACCTCTTGACCGACATCAATATTTTGTGCTATCCAAGGTTGATTAAAAAACGTTACGCGAATATTTTCATGTTCAATTAATAAACCAAAACGCGTTTGATTTTTTTTGCCAAAACGTGTGATCACTGGTGGCGTGCTGACGATGCCCTTAAAAGTTACCTTATCGCCATCTAATGTTTCGGATGGTAGGCGTTCGCCTAAATCTTCATATCGAAACGGGAAATAACCAATTAAGTCTTCAATTGTAAATATACCAAGTTCATGCAAAGCATCAAGCCGTTTTGGCCCAACACCTGCTAAAACATCGACATTATCAACGTGAGTTATCATGTTATAATTGTAACATTTTAGA
>AEMJ01000016.1 GCA_000166735.2 Leuconostoc inhae KCTC 3774
GTACGTGGTATAATATTTTATGATATAGGAGGTTATATTATGGTAGACAAAACATTACGTGACATACTACAAGCCCATGGCTTAAAAGCAACTTTTCAGCGATTATCAATTTTAGAATACTTAATGACACATGAAACGCATCCAACAGCAGAAATGATTCATGTCGACCTCAGCAATATTAGTCTTGCAACCATATATAACACTCTTGATAAACTAGTTGATGTTGGCATTATTATTGTCATTGATACCTTAAAAGACGATAAACGCCATTATGATTATTATGGTGAACCGCATTATCATATTATTAATAGCAACACAAATGAAATTATCGATGCAGATAATTTCGATGTCGCACCACTTTTTGAAGCTGCACGTCAAGTCAGCGGTTTAAATATTACTGGCTTTCATATTGAAATTTATGGTGTTGATCCCGATCAGGCTAAATAATGATAACCATATAAAAG
>AEMJ01000015.1 GCA_000166735.2 Leuconostoc inhae KCTC 3774
ATCCTGAAGGTAGACCTAAGAGTGCCAGGGCTTGTTTGTCGATATTAGATAATGCATTAATTGCGCTTGTATCAGTTGTTGATACTTCCTTTTGAAGGGTGTATATATTTTCTTCACCAAATTGTTGACCAGAATAAATTCTATCTTGCGAACTGTCAGATGAACCACTAAAAGTCACATTTTTTGGAATAAAGTAAAGTGGAACTGACATAGATGCACCCTCTGTTGGTAAGGGATCAGCGCCTATCTCTGCTTTTAACATGCTATCTTCGATTTTGGCTTTATCAAGATACACTTTTCCTTTTGGTACAGTTTTGTCCAGAACTTGAACGAGACAGTAAACCTGTTCTGCTAAAAACAAAAGTATCGCCGGCTGGGTTTGACCATGTGCCGCTAACGCTTGAAAAATTGTTCGCCTTGATTTGCGTTAAATTCATACCAATGTTATTTTTTGTTGCAGTTGAGGATGATGATTTAATGGTTTCACTTGACGTGCTGGTGCTTTTTGATCGGGTTGCCGGCTTTTTTGCCTGTTGTGCCTTTTTACTGCTGTGCTGTGTCGGCATTTGATTTACTGCTGCATAAACTCCTACAACGCCCAAACTTAAGACAACTGCACCAGAGATTAACCATGTTAGTTTTCTGTTCATAATTTTTTCCTTTGTGACGTAATCGTAAAAAAAGGCCAGAGACACGTTAATAATCGTCTTCTTTTGGCCTTTTTTGCAGTATGAGTGTGTTGTTATTGGCAAGTTAGAATTTACTAATTGTTACGCAAGCCATCAACGATTGTTTGAGCA
>AEMJ01000014.1 GCA_000166735.2 Leuconostoc inhae KCTC 3774
CAGAGGTGTTAGTAACATCATGAGTGAGGTGTACTTCGTAGTGTTGTGCATTATCTGTAAAAGTAACTCCATCTTTTGGATAGTTATCCGATACTAATTTATAACCTTGATCTTCATATGATTTAATACTATCAGCTGTGTCATAATCTGCTTTTTCACCAGTGTTTCCTGATAAATCCTTCATTGATAACGTCTTATCTGTTGTGTCATCAATGTACTTAACATCTGCTGTGCCTTGATTACGGGTGTACCAATACACAACAGCCTGTTTGTCATTCGTTAACTTCGTATCATATTGTGACGTTGAAAAGAATGTATCTACTCCTTTGTCAGTTAGATACTCATTTTTTGTTAAATGATATCCACTGGCAGAAAGGTCTTTAGGTTTGGCTGATACCGCTGTGCCTGTTGTGCCACCTTTTCCTAAAATGTCGGAAGGTGCTATTTCTTCACCAGTAGTTTCATCTTTATAATATACTTTAGTAACTTGAGGCAATGTATTAACTGAATCAGTACTAATTTCAGTGGCTGTTTGATTAGCAGTTGCCGGTGTACCATCACCATTTAAAGTTGGTGTTGCACTTGTTTGATCGCCATATCGAATCCAGTCGGTTGGATAATTTGGAATGCTATTCATTACAGCCGAAAAACTAATATTAAATTGAGCGGCACCAAGCGTTGAGTAGGTGAAATTAGTTAATTGTGAACTTGGAACATCTACATAAACAATGTGACGCGTCACTGTATGCCATTTGCCATCGGAATCTTTAAATTGATAGGGATTTTTTCCTGCTACCAAGGTTCCTGGAGCTGTGTAAGAATGACCATTATTATCAGAAATAGTCACGTCATTTGTTAGTTTATTAATAGAGGCCGATCCATCAGTAGCATCAATGATGGCAACTGAAATACGGGTCATGCCGATTGTTCCAATGGTATCTCCTTGAGATACTACAGAAAATTGCGGTTGGTTTTTGAAATTAACTGAATAAGTACCATCTGCATTATTAGTAAATGCAGAGTCACTGGAGTACCAATTATTTGATAAACTAAACGACGCATTTTTTTGCCAATTGCTCCAGGGAATATTTGCATTCGGTGTATTGATCGTATCAGCTTTAACGGTTATATTCGAAAAAGCATCTAACGTGTTGAGGTCAGTTGCAGTTCCTAATGAGGTCAGTATTAAAGCGCCACTGGCTACTAATAATGATTTT
>AEMJ01000013.1 GCA_000166735.2 Leuconostoc inhae KCTC 3774
TTCTTGCAATCTACCATTTTCTAAGGATTTCTGCCTTAGAAAGGTGATTAGCCCACATATCCTCAAGCGCTTTCATTTTAAGTTCATTTGAATATTTAATGGATTTACCTGGGACAAGACCAGAAAAACCAAAAGTTTTATATGAGCGTACCCAGTCTTTGAAAGTCGAGTATGGAATATCATAACGACGAACAGCTGATCTAATCGTCAAAGTTTGATGATTAATTTTTGAAACGATATCTATTTTTTGAGATAAGGAACTCGTTTTCGAAGCATATAAAAACTCCCTTTAATAAAACAGTTTTATTATTTAAACTGTCTCTTTTTAAGGGAGTGTATCACAAGATAAGACGGTTATTTTTTAGTATAAGAGCATGTACCAATGGTGATGCATTTTTGAGTGCAAGAGTACCATGTGTTTATAATTCAAATTTTAAACATAAAAAATTACCAGGAAAATTCTTCATAATATATTTGGCTGCCTCTTAACCCAAATTTTTTCAACTTTTTTATCCAATAGCGGCCCATTATGGTTGGTCCACCAATTAGCACCAACAAATTTTCTTTATTTTTCCAAGAACACTTAATACTTGATCATCATTAAAACGGCCAACCTGCATAGTGTACTCAAAATTTGCACGATTATTCCACTCTGAAAATTTTTCGGGATAAAGTAAATTTTCCTTATTGTGACTGCTATAAAGAACATTTATTGGTATTGAAGCATTTCCATCTATCAATGATAAAAGCGGTATGATGCCAATTCCACCGGCAATTAAGAGTAAGCGATTCGGTTTTTGATCATTAATTACTGTTTGATACTGGCCAAATCCACCATTAATCAAGGCTAAGTCTAATTGTTTAACACCTGATACCATGCGAGTAAAATCACCATCACCTCTAATTGCTAACACAATTTCATTTTTATTATCGGGAATGTTTACAACCGAAAAAGGATGAGGCTCTTTAAGTCCAGATATTTTTGGAAAGGATAAGAAAATATAATCGCCAGGTGAGAAAAGAAGCTTTTCCCTGGTCAATAGCTGTAATTGATGTATATTAGGTGTCATCTGAGTGTTTGTTAAGACCTTTGCTTTTCTACCTCTGGGGAGAAGGCTGACTACATATGTGGTAAAAACAAACAAAGTAGTTATTAAAAAAACTGCCATAAAAGACTTTATTTGTCTAATATACGGAATTAAAAGAACATGAATAAATACCAAGGTAGTCGCTACAATATTCAAACGGTGCAACCAAACAGAAAGTTCATGTTTAAAAATATGCTCTAATTGACTTTTTATCCATAATAAAAATAGTACGCGGCTAGTTAACCATCCCGAAAAAAATACTAAAGAATAAATGGATAAACCTATAAAAATATCAAAGGACCAGTCACCTGTCAATTTAATTAACCCCCTAGACCAAACTGACTCTTTGTGAAGAAATGCCAACGTGATAGCTGCTAGGCTCAAAATACCATGTAACATGTAAGCACTTGGTAATCCAATCAATCGATCAAGCCATTTAGGTTTTGTCCCAATGTAAATAGCTAAAAGCATCCAGGAATAAGCAATAGTGCCATACAAAATTGGTATCCGCTCACCGACGTATATTGGTGAAAGTCCAGCATTTAAAGTCTGAATAAATGGTAATGGAATAATAAAAATGGCTGTCATCCAGGCCAAACCTAACAAATATTTACGTTGCACTAACATGTTGAAATCTTCCTCTCTCAAAAATAACTAAATCACCATTTTGTTTCATGTAGATTCCAGTCAGTTTAAACTTACTAATCAATCGATTAAACAATGTTCCCCCAGCTGCCATTCCGGCAGTCGCCCAAATATCCGAATAAGCTAAGCTATTTGAATAAATGGTCACCTGCTCCAAATCTGCTTTACCCATAATTTTTATGTGTCGACCACGTTTGCTTCTTCCTGATGTCGCTACTGCTCCATTTTCTAGATGATAACTGGAAATTATTTCTTGTAAGCTTAGAGGATTTTCAATACCAATGTTCCAAAAAAATGATTTTGTGATTCAAATTGTAGGTCTCCACCCCCATTAAGACAAACACCACTTATTTCTTTATCCCCCAAAAGTGGATGTAATACCTGACCAAAAACTTTTTCGATTGCCCAACCTTTTGTGTATCCAGTGGGATCATATTGATCACTAAAGTAAGGATTAAAAGCCCCAACTGTTAAGTCTTTTGCCATAATTGTGGCCGCAAATATTTCTTGAAATTCATCGTTGTCAAATAAGACTGTTTTCTCGCCCTTCTGATAGCGACTAACTAAGGAAGTCTCAATAAAAGGAGAATAATCATTTTCTATTCTAGAAAGTTCTTTTTTTAACTGTGGGACAACCTTTTGTAAGTGCCTACAGGCTAAAAAAGTGTCTTCTGCTGCAATGCTTACCGTAAATGGTATGGCCATTTTTTCAAACGTTTCTGACTTAATTTTCATTTGGAATTCTCCGCCTTTATAATTGCATTTTGTAATGATCCGGTAAATCCTTTATAAGTTTCAGTTGCTCCCGATACTTGGTTTATTTGTGAATTCTGTGCTGCTAGAGCTTCTCTCTTATAAATGGCTATAGCATTTGCATTAATTTGAGCCGACTTGCCTTCAGTAGGATGTTTTACGACATTAATTACAGTAATTTTACCGCCACTGACAGTCATGACAACCTGAACGTCACCCCATTCCGTTTTAGTCGATTTACCCGTGTAAGTTCCGTCTTTAAGTGTCTTTTTACTAGAAGCATTATTTACCGAACTTACAACGCTTGTAGAATTAGACTTGGACGTTGAGCTTTTAATTAAATTATTTGAGCTTGAACTATTTTTAAATAGCATGATACATCCATCAATGATTACTGCGATGCCTACTGTTAATGTAATAATGGCACTAAGTACTTTCTTTATCATTTTTAATCCCCACTAACTATTTATAATCAACCTATTTCATTGATAATCAACCTATTTATATGACGCATTTAATGCAATCAACTTATTCCAAATAGAAAATTTTATATCCACGAATTTTTACTCTTAAATTTGAATAGTATTTCTTATTAAACCTCACAAAATTTTTTATTCTATCAATTAGTCAGCAAAATTTTTGCTACTCAAAACAGTTGTTGATTCTGAATATTAATTTAAATATCATTTTTGGAAGACCAGGAATCATTGCATTGTCTATTCTATGGCTTACTGTTTTATTTTACAGACCCAGTATAGATAGTACATTTAAATATAAAAGCGTTATGACTTATCCATACATTCGTAACGTCAGTAAGAAAATATAAATCAACATATTTAATACATCATGAGTGTTTTAAAAACCAATGATGCAGTACTGTTAGACCGACCATTTATTGTTAACGGATACTTATTTAACTGATAATTGTAAGTTCTCACAATATCAATAGCCTGTTTCTTTTTTGTATTATTATAAATAATTATCTGATAGCGCCCTGGCCTAATCCCATGCCGAAGATGATAGGATGATGCAGCGTCATAAAATTTTAAATACTTTTTTGTTTTAATATTTTTTAAGAAAACTTTTACTTTCGAATAACTATGAACCTGAACCGAAAAATAATTAGCGGCGGCATTAATATCAACGTTTTCTGTGACCATACCATTGGGAACAATCATTTCTGGTTTGGCTCCGTATTGTAATGAGAGCTGACTTCGCTGAGCCGCTACGACTAAATTTTGCGGTTTTATAACTCCCAGTAATGTAGAAAATGTTAGAGCTACAATAAGAGCGCTTGTTAATGATAGCGTGCCAATTAACGTTTTTGTTGTGTACTAAGGTGCTTTCGACTATTTATCGCTTGATTTGGAACAGCTGCCATAGTAAATATAATTAATGGTAAAATGGCTTGGCCATACCGTGGCTCAACCTCCCATAGCAGCGTATGGAAAGATAGATACCCTAGAGCTATGACTATAGCAAGAAGCGCCATTAATTGATCAACATCATCTAAGTTAATTCGCCATCTGAGTAATCGAGTTATCAATGTTAACCAGATACACAATGTCGCTGAAGTATAACTTACTGTGGTTAGTACTTTAATTAATTGAGCATTTTTAAGATACCATGTTGGTGCAGATCGAAACCCACCATTGTACCAATCCTGTACACTGTTAACATTAAGTAGTATTCCCATCTTAACTACCCATAATTTTATTAATCCAAACATTCCCATTTTTTAATTCGAATAACAATTTGTTTCAAGTCATAAGTTTGACGAGCTAATTTATTAGGTTGACTATTATCTTTAATTACGTCACTTCCTGAATACGTTCCATTATGTCTTTCATTAAATGCCATCATTATCCAATGTGTCGCTGGAAGTTCAAATTCAGTTTTTGGCGTATAATTACTGACAAGATAAATGCCACGAGTGGTTGGAATACTTAAACTGAAACCAAATATAATTAATAAAATAGGTATTATTATCTGATTTTTTTTAGGCTTTTTTGACAAATAAAATTAGTGCAACAACCGTTATAGCCGGTATTATTACTACAATATTTGGTTTTATCAGTGCACCAACAAGAATTGATATTACTAATCCACTTCCTGAGATGAATTTCTGCATCGTAGATTTTGTAGACCAACGCCAGATAATTCGGAGGACAATCACTAGAATCAGCATCGAAGGTAAATCCGAATAAAAAACCTGCAAGTAATATGTGTAGGCGAATGGTGTCAAAGCAAAAAATGAAAATAAGCCAACAACAGTACTATTGCGACGAGTCAGTTGATAAGCTGTGTAGAGTACTAACACAATGAATGTATCTAGCACAATAACGCTTAACAAGTGTATTGAGATATTCGTAGACAACGAAAAAATTGAGTTACTCGTAACCAGAGTGACATTAGATAGGCCAACGGAACATTATTGGAATATCTCCAGAAATATGTGATGTCCCATGTCATATGATTAGCAGCCATTTGATCAGCTTGTGACAGTACTCGATATGGATCATGATAAACAGTATTCGGCATAAAACTCAATACCCATACTTGTGCCAAAAACCATCAATACTAGCCCTATACTAATACCTATCGATATGCGAACAAATGGTATTTGATTAATATATCTTGCAAGTAAACGGGTTGCTATCAACAATAAAATCGTAACCGTTAGTATTACAAATCCTGTATAATAAACTAGATTTCCCATAAACCCTATAGTTAAACTTAAAATCAGAGTCCCTATTAGAAAAGAAATAACGAGCGACTTTTTCATCATTTTCACCTACTCTAAGATAGATTTGATAGTATAGCGTGGGCGACCTTTAACTTCTGTCATTATCTTTCCAACATATTCCCCAATCACACCCAGGCTAATCATCTGCACACCTCCTATGAACCACATAGAGACCATAAGGGAAGACCATCCATGAATGGTTAGTCCTAGAAGACTTAAAATCGTTGCATATGACAGCATACCCACTGAAAAGATGCATGCTAAAGTACCAAGAATCAAAATTAAGCGTACAGGTGCAACGGTGAGACTCGTGATGCCGTCCCAGGCCAGTGCCAACATTTTTTTTAATGGGTATTTTGATTCACCCATCAAACGTGGAGTCCGTTTATAGTCCAATTCACCATACTCAAATCCCAATTTAGGTATGATGCCTCGAATAAATAAGTTACGTTCCGAGTACTCAAGTAAAGTATTTACGGCTCTTTTTGACATCAGTCGAAAATCAGCATGATTAGGCACCAACTCAACACCCATTAATTGCAATATACGGTAATATAGTTGAGCTGTGGTTCTTTTAAACCATGAATCTGAATCGCGATTATTACGCACACCATAGACAATATCACAACCGTTAAAATATAAATCCATCATATCAATAATTTTGTCTGGATCATCTTGAAGATCTGCATCAATTGTAACAATAACATCAGCAGTTTTGACAGCTTCGTTCAGACCGGCAATCAAAGCCGCTTGATGACCAAAATTACGAGAAAACTGAAGACCACCTATTTGCCTATTTTCATTATGCAATCGCTCAATAATAGGCCATGTCTGATCATTCGACCCATCGTCAATGATAAAAATATTGGCAGTTGTAATTGCTTCATATTTTTCCAAAATTTGATCTTGTACATTAAGCAGTCGATACACTGAGTTCATCAAAACTTCATCTTCGTTATAGGCTGGAATGACAATTGTTATCTTTTGATTATACATATTTTTAATTCCTTTTTGACCACATAGGTCGTATCGTACGAATAACTTTATTTTTGTATGGAGCTACAATACACCAGTATCCAGAGGCTAGAAATAAAATAGCAAATACATCAGAGGCAAAACGATTGCCTAGGTAAACGCGAGGCGTCGCAACAACTCCTATCCAAGCAATTTCTAAAAGCACAACAATAAGTCGAAACTCTTCATCTCCAATTTTAGGTATTACAAGATAGAAAATTGTTAAAATTAAAATAGTTGTACAGAATGTATTATCACTGGGAAAGCTGTATCCTCGATTGCAAACGAGTTAATGAAAAGGTCTCAATCTCGCAACAATTTGTTTAATAATTTCTACCACAGTTGATCCAGATAACTGGATACTGATTATCCAAAAGGCTTTGAAAAAATCTTTATGAGCAATCAACCATAGCCAGATAATCATTGTTGCACCAATCGAAACCAAGGGACTTCCGAAGAGTGAAACTATTTTAAATAGTTCTATATTTGTGTTTGTAACTGAACCCCCTAATAGACTTAAAAAGTATTGATCAAACCTTTGTAACTCAACAGTATTATTCTCAACATTGAATTCAATGAAGAGGAAAGTCAGCAACAAGAAAATACCAAAACTCATTTTTGATTTATTATCCATAGAGATTTCCTTTATCAAACCCAAATTCTTAATAATTGTTCAATTAACACTGAAAATTGCTCAATTACCTTAATCTAATCAATTTCATGGAAAACGTCATCGGAGGAAATCACATTCAATAAATTATTTAGGCTCTCGTCAGTGACATCAAATTTATCAGCTAACATTTCGATTCTATTTTGATCAATATCTGCTGGCCGGAACCTTTTAGCCAATAAACGTGATATTTTCTTTGCCTTTTCAGCTGACGGTAAATGTTGATACTTTTCATTTTTATCAATTTCAAAGAGCTGCATATATCGAATTAATTTCATACAAATGGTCCTTCTTTTTAATGCCCTATTGTTATGCTGTACTCAAAAATATTATCGGCTATTTAGGTAATATATTGTTTAAAAAAGTCTTACTGAAATTTTTTTTAATCATCTTTTGGTGAAGATAGGACATAAATGACCAAATTGTGAACCCCAAGAAAATTGCACCTAGCGTGTCGGTTGGAAAATGATTTTTTAAATAGATGCGTGAAAGAGCAACTATTACAATCCAAATTAATCCCACAATCCAAACTGACTTTTTATGATGTTTTACTAGAGAAATGATAATCAAAACGACTATTACCGCTGAGATTGTGTGAATACTGGGAAATGAAAATCCCGTATCAAAAATCATTTGACCAACTGGCCTAACTCTCCCAACAACATGCTTAATAACGTAAGCAGCAGCGTCACTCACAAACAATGTTAATATAACCCAACCTGCATCTAATTTATGGCCTTTTAACCACATTACACACGCTATCAATAGAACCAACATGATAACCACAACTGGATTTGCTAGTTGGGTAATCAAAATCATCACTTGTTTTAAGTGATATATGTTTAGTTGCTCGACATACGTTTGAAAAAATGCATCGACACGGTTGATTGGATTAAAACTGATATAAGTCATGATCAGCGTAAATCCAATCAGCATACAACCTCCAAAAACTCTATTTGATAAAACCGGTTTTAAATTCATGAAACTTCCCTGCCCTTTAACATAATTTAGAAAAAAGTATTAAGATTATTCAAAGCACGAAATGCAACAATTACGTTGGTCATGTAGAACACATAAAAAATTAGCAAATATAACTTTGACTTTCTTTAGTTATAATTGTATGACAAGTTTAATGGCCAGTGAATTCAATAACGATGACAATAAAATGATAATTTGTCAGAAAAAATAGCAACCAAGAAGTGAAGTGTCTTTCAACACATCATCTTGATCGCCGATTAAAATCTAATTAAACTATTTTTCAAATTATTTCGCTGTAAAACTAACCGTGATAATCGTTCCTTTAGGAATATTATCTGATACAGACAATGAGGCATTATTTTTGTTGGCAAATTGTAAAGCCAAAGACAATCCAAGCCCGTTTCCCTGAACATTACTACGTGTTTTGTTCCCACGATAAAATCGATCAAATACGTGTGGCTTGTCCTCTTCAGAAATACCTTGCCCTTGGTCAATTATGGCTATATTGCCATCCTCAATAACAATTAATATCTCAGAAGCATTACCTGAATATTTTTTGCGTTGTCTAAAATGATTCTTAGTACTTGTTGTAATTCATCGTAACTACCAAATATATTAAAGTCTTTTTTACTCGAATTTGTACTTTTGCTTTAGAGTCTTCTTGGAAATCACAAGTAACCTTATTAACAATGTTTTGGGCTGAAAATGTTGTCTTCTTTTCGGTAATTCCATTTTCGTTGCGCGCAATTTCTAATAAATAATTAACTAATCGTTGCATGCGTTTAGACTCTTTATTAAGTGCATTAAGTGCTGGTTGCACTATCTCAGGATGCAGTTTTCCTCGACGTGTTATTAGATCAAGATTTCCTTGAAACCCAGCTAGTGGTGTTTTTAATTCATGAGAAGCATTGACGAAAAATTCCTTCTCACGATTATTTTGCTTTTGCAAATTTGTCAACCAAGTTTTCAAAGTTTCACTTAAAATATATACTTCGGCCGGTTCGTTTACATTTGGCACTTGTGAATCAATATCATTCTGAATATTTAAGTTTTCCACTGCTAGAGATAAATTATGAAGTGGCATACTCAATTTTCTAGCTAACTTAATAATAAACCAGAGAGAACCAGCAAATATTATTGCCAGTATTAACAACAAGCTAACTAATAATGTTTTGGTGGTGTTAAACACTTCATTCAAGCCCAAATAAACTGCATATTGTATATGACGATATTTTTTTGTCCTGTAGAAGTAGAAGCTTCCGTCTTCAACTTTGGAAATCCCAAAAACGACAGTTTCATGCTTTGCTTTAGATAAAAATGCTTTTGTGCCAGCCGAATAAAATGAATTCCCATCTCTTTTAACAACTACAAACGTGTTATTGGTATCGATTGTGCTATTTTTCTTCCAGTGAGACCAATCAAATCCAGAGTCAATATCAGATTTATTTAAACTTGCTATAATTCTATCTGCATCACTAACTCGAGACTTAACCAATTTGTAGCTAACAGTGGTTACAACAACAAAAGTAATCAGAATAAAAATGAACACAAATAATCGAATATATGCAACAGTCATCATACGGATAGCTGTGCTGCGTTTTGTATCTTTATCCATCAAATCTAACCCGTAGAACATATCCAAGTGAACGTTCGGTTTGTATATAGCTTCTATCAGGCAAATAAAGCTTTTGTCTTAGATGCCTAATGTTAACATCCACTGTATTGTATTGCCCAGAAAAATCAACGCCCCAAACATTGTCTAAAATTTCATCTCTGGAAACAACAACATCTTTATTTCTCAATAAATAATTTAACAAATCAAATTCTCTTTGTGTTAATAAGATGGGTTGGTTCAACAGAGTCACACGGTGTGTTTTTGTATTCATAATTAAATCATAATAGTTATATTCATCTGTTGGGTTTGTACCTGCAACACGTAATAACACTCGAATTCTTGCCAAAAGCTCCTCAATTTCGAATGGTTTGGTGATGTAATCATTAGCCCCACTATCAAGACCCATTACCTTATCATCCACCTCACTACGCGCTGTCATGATAATAACCGGTACGTTAGACCCTTGCCGACGTAATCGCCTGAGTATGTCGATACCACTTCGCTCTGGCAACATCCAATCCAAAATTACTAAATCATAGGTCTGTGCCTCAAGAAGATCAAGTGCATTTTTTCCGTTAAAACACTGTATCACTACATAGTTTTCAAAAGATAGTTCACTCTTTAAATAAAATTGTAAACTTTCTTCATCTTCTACTAGCAATATTGTTTTGCTCATTTTTATGTACCTCTAAAAAATCGAATATTCTTGTGTCATTAAACACATTATAGCAGTTAAAATAATAAAACATTAGTTTCTCATTATTTTTGCTTATTATAGATAGCTGAAAAACACATGGGCACTAGAGATAGAAAAACAATCGCTATAGTTATCAACTCAAAATGTGATTTTACAAATGGAATTGACCCAAACATATATCCTGAAAGTGTCATCAATATGATCCAACTAACTCCTCCTATCAAATTGTAACGGGCAAATTTTCCATAATGCATCCCACTCATGCCAGCTACAAAGGGAGTGAGTGTTCTGATTAAGGGTGTGAATCGTGCCAGTATAATTGCCATTGCGCCGTGCTTGTTAAAAAAACTTCGCTTTCCCCAATCTTTTTGGTGTGACAAAACGTGAACCAAATTTACTTCGAGTAATCATAGTGCCAAAATGTTCACCAATTTCAAAATTTAAAAAATCACCTAGAACAGCAGCAACTGATAGAACAGATATTATCATCAGTAAATTCAACCCTTGTAAAGAAAAGGTTGAAATAGACCCAACTAAAAATAAAATGGAGTCTCCAGGTAAAAACGGAAATATGACTAGACCTGTTTCAATAAAAATAAGTGTAAACAACAAGCCATATACTAGTAAGGGGTTCTCCTGTGTCAACTTTGGTATATATTGATTGAAATTAAGTATATTCGCTACAACTACCGTCATCATTTTTGTTTCCTCTGTTTCTTTTTGGTTTTACTCATTTAGTAATATGAGTATATGACAAACTTAAAATTGTATCTCATGCGAATTACTGATGAGTTTATGATGATTTGTCATTCTTTTCTTTTTGTATAAGGTAGATTGTAAAATTAAACCGAACACTTGAATAAAAAAGCCGCAGCGCGTTTAATGGTAATTGCCTAAAACAACCATAAAGGAACTGCGACTCATGACTAGTTTATCATCTCAAGAACGCACTGTCATTCAAACTTTACTCGAATTGAATTATTCTGTTCGTGCCATCGCGCGTTTTATTAACCGATCACCTGCGACGGTCTCTG
>AEMJ01000012.1 GCA_000166735.2 Leuconostoc inhae KCTC 3774
TCTCAGCTAGATGAAGATGTTGTTTCGCGCACGGTTCTCGATGCCATGCAACAAGAAAATGATCAATTGTTAGATCAATTAGAGACATTAAAATTGGATGTTTCAGAATTAACTGAAAAAAATCAACATTTAACAGAGCAGTTAACACGCAGTAAGTACTATCAATCTATAGTCAAAACCGTTATAGGACTAGGTGTCTTAATTATTAGTTTTGCAGTGTTGTATGTACTTAATGAAGAACCACAATACACGGCGATGTTGCTTTTAATTGAGGCAGCGTTCATTTTTATGATGCTAAGGAGTAGTGATGAGTCATGACTAAAACTCATAAGGCGCAGCGGGTGCCATTCGTAGTCGCTAACTGGAAAATCAACAAGTTGCAAGCAGATGTTGTTGATTTTTTGGCGCAGGTTAATGGTAAAGTGCCAGACAAACAAGTCGTTGAGATAGGAATTGCAGCACAAGATTTGTTTTTGTCAGATATGGTGCGTGCGACGGCAGATTCACCAATTCATGTTGTGGCTGAAAACGTACATTGGGAAGATAGTGGCGCTTATACAGGTGAAACATCACCACGAGCTTTAAAGGATATTGGCGCAAAATATGTATTAATTGGGCACTTCGAACGGCGAAAGTTTTTTAATGAAACAGATTCAACAGTTAATTTGAAGGTGACAGCTGCCTTACGGAACGGTTTACGTCCGATTATTGATGTTGACGAAGATATGAGCACATATGCACAGTTTATGGATGCCGAACCTTCTGTTGCCCAAGTGGCTGCAGCATTAGCTGGCGTTTCCGTAGATCAAATTAGAAATGTCACTATTGCATATGAACCTACCTGGGCAATTGGCTCTGGTGAAGCAGCTAGTGCTGATCAAGCGCAAAAAGCGGCTCATCTTATCCGTCAAACATTGGCTAAACTATATTCACCAGTTATTGCGGAGCAAGTTCGAATTCTGTATGGTGGCTCAGTAACGCCTAATAATGCGCGTGAAATTATGCTGCAAAAGGATATAGATGGTGTTCTTGTTGGAACAGCAGCGTTAGATCCAACACAATTTCTGCAATTAGTTGAAATTGTGCGTGATCCAAACGTACCAGAATTTGATGTCGATCACATTTAAAGAGACAAATTTCTAACTTTAAATCAGACTAGTTTATTAATTGGACTGACTTGCAAAACATTGTTAAAAGCGTATAATTATTGATAGTAATACTGTGAATAAATATGGCATTTTGCGAAATATTGTCCGCAATACCTTTATATTGAAGCAAACGTTGTCTGCGGAAACAGCGGCGATTGCTTTTTTTGTGCCTATGCGGTGATGAAATCCGGGATAAAAGTGATTTTGTAACTAAATTGTAACAAACAAAACGCAGCGAAAAACAAGTGAGGTGATAAATGTGGCAGGACATTTAGTAAAGTACGGTAAGCACCGTACCCGTCGTTCATATGCTAGCATCAAAGAAGTACTTGATGTGCCTAATTTGATTGAGATTCAAACGGCATCATATCAATGGTTCTTGGATGATGGTATTAAAGAAATGTTTGGCGACATCATGCCAATTGACGATTTCCAGGGAACATTATCTTTGGAATACGTCGATTATCAATTGATGGAACCAAAATATAATATTGATGAGGCGCGTGAACACGACGCCAACTATTCAGCACCATTACACGTAACTTTGCGTCTGACAAACCATGAGACTGGTGAAATTAAGTCACAAGACGTGTTCTTTGGTGATTTTCCATTGATGACGGAACAAGGAACGTTCATTATTAACGGTGCGGAACGTGTTATCGTTTCACAGTTAGTACGATCTCCTGGAATTTATTACAACCAAGAAAATGATAAAAATGGTCGACCACGTTACGGCACGACTGTTATCCCTAACCGTGGTGCATGGTTAGAATATGAGACAGATGCTAAAGGCATTGCTAACGTTCGCATTGATCGTACACGTAAGTTATTGATGACCGAATTAGTACGTGCGCTTGGATTTGGTTCGGATTCAGATATTCTTGATATTTTTTCTGATCAATACGATGCATTAAACATGACTTTGGAAAAAGATGTTCACAAAGATATGTCTGATTCACGTGTTGAGGAAGCCTTGAAAGATGTTTATGAGCGTTTGCGTCCAGGTGAACCAAAAACTGCTGATTCATCACGTGCTTTATTAGTTGCACGCTTCTTTGATCCAAAACGTTATGATTTAGCCTCGGTTGGTCGTTATAAGATCAACAAAAAATTGTCTTTGAAGACACGCTTATTGAATCACACATTAGCAGAAACATTAGCTGATCCAGATTCTGGTGAAATTATCGCTGAAAAAGGAACAACTGTTGATAAGACAGTTATGTCAAAGTTGATGCCATTTTTGGAACGTGAAGACTTTAAGACCACGACATATACTCCTTCTGGAGATGCCGTACTTGAAGAACCTGTTGTACTTCAAAAAATCAAAATCGAATCACCAGAAGATCCTGAAAAGACTTTGGTATTAATTGGTAATGGTCATATTGATGAGAATGATCGTACTGTGCGTCCTGCAGATATTTTAGCAGGAATGAACTACTTCTTGAATTTGCAAGAAGGTATCGGAAACGTTGATGATATCGATCACTTGGGAAATCGTCGTATCCGTTCAGTTGGTGAGCTATTACAAAATCAATTCCGTATTGGGTTGACACGTATGGAACGTGTTGTACGTGAGCGTATGTCAATTCAAGATGCCAACACAGTAACGCCACAGCAATTGATTAATATTCGACCTGTTGTTGCTGCTGTGAAGGAATTCTTTGGTTCATCACAATTGTCACAATTTATGGATCAAACAAACCCATTAGGAGAAATGAACCATAAGCGTCGTCTATCAGCTCTTGGGCCTGGTGGTTTGACACGTGATCGTGCTGGTGTAGAAGTTCGAGATGTACATTATACGCATTACGGTCGTATTGATCCAATCGAAACACCAGAAGGTCCTAACATTGGGTTAATTAACTCATTAGCCACCTATGGTCGTATTAACAAGTATGGCTTTATCGAAACACCATATCGTCGTGTCGACTGGACAACACATATGGTTACTGACAAAATTGACTATTTGACAGCTGATGAAGAAGATAACTTTATTGTGGCACAAGCAAACTCACCTTTGAATGATGACGGTAGCTTTGTTCATGATACAGTAATGGCCCGCTTTGGTGAAGAAAACATTGAAACACCAATTGATCGTATTGATTATATGGATGTGTCACCTAAACAAGTAGTCTCTGTTGGAACAGCTGCTATTCCTTTTTTGGAAAATGATGATTCTAACCGTGCTTTAATGGGTGCTAACATGCAACGTCAAGCAGTACCACTGCTTGATCCACATGCGCCTCTTGTTGGTACGGGTATTGAATACAAAGCTGCTCACGATTCAGGTGTTGCCATGATTTCACGTGCAGCTGGTATGGTTGAATATGTTGATGGCCGTGAAATTCGTATTCGTCGTGAAGATGGTCAATTGGATCATTATGAATTGATGAAATTCCGTCGTTCAAACGGTGGAAAAAACTATAACCAAAAACCTATTATTCATGAAGGTGAACATGTCGAAGCCGATGAAGTTTTGGCTGATGGTCCTTCAATGGAGCAAGGTGAATTAGCTTTGGGTCAAAACCCATTAATTGCATTCATGACTTGGCAAGGTTATAACTTCGAAGATGCGATTGTTTTGAATGAACGACTGGTTCGTGAAGATGTTTATACATCAATTCATATTGAAGAATATGATTCAGAAGCACGAGATACAAAACTTGGGCCTGAAGAAATGACGCGCGAAATTCCTAATACTGGTGAAGATCAGTTGAAGGATTTGGATGCTGATGGTATTATCCGCGTCGGAGCCGAAGTACATGATGGTGATATTTTGGTTGGTAAAGTCACACCTAAGGGTGTGACAGAATTATCAGCTGAGGAACGTTTGCTTCATGCTATATTTGGTGAAAAAGCACGAGAAGTTCGTGATACATCACTTCGTGTTCCTCACGGTGGTGGTGGTGTCGTTCAAAATGTGCGTATTTATACACCAGAAAATGGGGATGAATTAGCACCTGGCGTTAACATGATGGTGCGTGTTTACATTGCTCAAAAGCGTAAGATTCAAGTTGGTGATAAAATGGCTGGACGTCATGGTAACAAGGGAACTGTTTCCGTTGTTGTCCCTGAAGAAGATATGCCATATATGCCTGATGGTACGCCAATTGACATTCTGTTGTCACCCATGGGTGTGCCTTCACGTATGAATATTGGTCAAGTACTTGAGTTACACCTTGGTTTCGCTGCTAAGAAATTAGGAATTCATGTTGCATCGCCTGTCTTTGATGGGGCAAGTGATGATGAAATCGAAGCTGCCTTACGTGAAGCAGGTTTGCCACAAGATGGTAAGTCAGTTGTTTATGATGGCCGTACCGGTGAAGCCTTTGATAAACGTGTTGGTGTTGGTGTGATGCACTATATGAAGTTAGCCCACATGGTTGATGATAAAATTCACGCACGTTCAATAGGACCTTATTCACTTGTTACACAACAACCTTTGGGTGGTAAAGCACAATTTGGTGGACAACGTTTCGGTGAAATGGAAGTTTGGGCGCTTGAAGCTTACGGCGCTGCATATACTTTGCAAGAAATTTTGACATATAAGTCAGATGATGTTGCTGGTCGTGTGAAAGTCTATGAGTCAATTATTAAGGGTGAACCAATTCCTCGTCCAGGTGTGCCAGAGTCATTCCGTGTTCTTGTGAAAGAATTACAAGCACTTGGATTGGACATGCAGGTCTTGGATGGTGACGGGGACGAAGTTGAATTACGTCAAATGGACGAAGATGATTCAATTCTACCTGTTGATGCGCTTGAAAAGTTAGTGCGTTCAAATCCTGACTTATTGAACAAAGAAGACGATGAAGTAGCGGCAGCATTCTTGAAGGTAACATCGCAAGATACTACGCAATCAAACGACGAAGTTTAACATAAAACATAACGTGTAGATACAAATATTGCACGTTTGTTATCAGATGCTTTTTATAATCATTATAAAAAGTGGTTGATAGCAAGCGTGGGTATTGTATATACACGTTTACGTAATAAATAATGAAAGGTAACAGCAAATAGATGGCAATTGATGTTAATAAGTTCGAAAGCATGCAAATTGGCTTGGCTTCTCCTGATAAGATCCGTTCATGGTCTCATGGTGAAGTAAAGAAGCCAGAAACAATTAATTATCGAACACTTAAGCCAGAGAAAGATGGCTTGTTTGACGAACGCATCTTCGGACCAACAAAAGATTATGAATGCGCCTGTGGTAAATATAAGCGAATCCGATATAAAGGAATTGTTTGTGATCGTTGTGGCGTTGAAGTTACATCATCAAAAGTTCGTCGTGAACGTATGGGTCACATCGAATTAGCTGCACCTGTTACACACATTTGGTACTTCAAGGGTATTCCATCACGTATGGGTCTTGTTTTAGACATGTCACCTCGCTCACTGGAAGAAATTATCTACTTTGCTTCATATGTTGTCATCGAACCTGGTGATGCACCTGTTGAAAAGAAGCAATTAATGACAGAACGTGAATACCGTGAATTGAAGCGAGAATATGGTGCTAGTTTTAAAGCTGGCATGGGTGCTGAAGCAATAAAAGATTTGTTGGCTAGTGTTGATTTAGCTGCTGAAGCAGATCAATTGAAGCGCGAATTGCAAGAAGCAACAGGCCAAAAGCGCGTACGTGCCGTACGACGTCTGGATATTATTGAGGCGTTTTTCCAGTCAAACAATAAGCCTGAGTGGATGGTCATGGATGTTATTCCAGTTATTCCGCCAGACTTACGTCCAATGGTTCAATTAGAAGGTGGCCGTTTTGCCACATCTGATTTGAATGATTTGTATCGTCGTGTGATTAACCGTAACAACCGTTTAAAGCGTTTGCTTGATTTGAATGCGCCAGGCATTATCGTGCAAAACGAAAAGCGTATGCTTCAAGAAGCTGTTGACGCATTGATTGATAATGGTCGTCGTGGCCGACCAGTAGCTGGACCAGGTAACCGACCATTAAAGTCACTTTCTCATATGTTGAAGGGAAAACAAGGTCGTTTCCGTCAGAACTTGTTAGGTAAACGTGTTGATTATTCTGGTCGTTCGGTTATTGATGTTGGGCCTTTCTTGAAGATGAACCAAATGGGCTTGCCACGTCCAATGGCAATTGAATTATTCCGTCCATTCATCATGAAAGAATTAACCACTCGCAATTTAGCTGGCAATGTGAAATCTGCTAAACGTAAAATTGACAAGGCAGATGAAGATGTCATGGATGTTTTGGAAGATGTCATTAAAGAGCATCCAGTTCTTTTGAACCGCGCACCAACATTACATCGTTTGGGAATCCAAGCTTTTGAACCAGTGCTGGTTTCAGGAAAAGCAATGCGTCTGCACCCATTGGTTACAGAAGCATATAATGCTGATTTTGATGGCGATCAAATGGCTATTCACGTACCTTTGTCTGATGAAGCACAAGCTGAAGCACGTTTGTTAATGCTTGCTGCTGGTCATATTTTGGCACCTAAGGACGGGAAACCAATTGTTGCACCTTCGCAAGATATGGTTATTGGAAACTACTACCTGACGGCTGAAGAAGTTGGCCGTGAAGGCGAAGGTATGATATTTTCATCTGTAGAAGAAGCGCAAATTGCTTTTGCAAATAAAGTTGTTCATTATCATACACGTATTGGTATTCAAACATCTTCTTTCCCTGCAGCAAAGCCTTTTACAGATGAACAACGTGCTAAAATCATGGTGACTTCAGTCGGTAAATTAATTTTTAATGAGATTTTACCTGTTGATTTTCCATACATCAATGAACCTTCTGAAGAAAACTTTAAGGGTATCAAAGATACATTCTTTATTGAAGCAGGTGAAGATATTCATGATTATTTGGCAGATACGTCAACTGTGAGTGCCTTTAAAAAGGGCTTCTTGTCAGATGTCATTGCTGAAGTTTATAAGCGTTATAAAGTAACAGAAACATCATTATTGTTGGATCGAATGAAGGATCTGGGATATGCAAAGTCAACAGAATCTGGTTTGACAGTGTCAATGAACGATGTGACTGAATTGCCTGAAAAGCCTGCTATTTTGGCTGATGCTCACCAGCAAGTTGCAACAGTTACAAAGCAATTCCGTCGTGGTTTGATCACAGATGAAGAACGTTACCAACGCGTGACTGAAATATGGACCAAAGCAAAAGATGTTATTCAAGATAAGTTAATCGATTTGTTTGAACCAACAAACCCTATTTTCATGATGCAAGATTCAGGAGCGCGTGGTAACATTTCGAACTTCGTGCAATTAGCTGGTATGCGTGGATTGATGGCTGGCCCTGGTGGTAAGATTATTGAATTGCCAGTTACTGCTAATTTCCGTGAAGGTTTGACAGTGATGGAAATGTTTATTTCTACTCACGGCGCGCGTAAAGGAATGTCTGATACGGCGTTGAAGACAGCTAACTCTGGTTATTTGACACGTCGACTTGTCGATGTTGCACAAGACGTTATTGTTCGTGAATGGAATAACAATGCTGATCGTGGTGTTGCTGTTAAGGCAATTATGGATGGTAACTCAGTTGTTGAACCACTGTATGATCGTATTTTGGGTCGTTATGCTATGAAATCTGTCTTTAATCCAGAAAATGGTGACAGAATTGTTTCACGTAACGAAATGATTGATGAAGATGTTGCAAAAGCTATCGTTGCTGCAGGTGTTGAAGAAGTAACAATTCGTTCGGTCTTTACCTCAACCACAGAACATGGTGTTTCAGTACTTGATTATGGTCGCAACTTAGCTACAGGTGAAGAAGTTGAAGTCGGAGAAGCAGTTGGTACTGTCGCAGCACAATCAATTGGTGAGCCGGGTACGCAATTGACAATGCGTAACTTCCATACGGGTGGTGTTGCCGGTGGTAACGATATTACACAAGGTTTGCCTCGTGTGCAAGAAATTGTTGAAGCACGTATCCCTAAGGGACGCGCTGAAATTTCGGAAGTTACTGGTACAATTGTTTCCATTGAAGAAAATCCAGCTGAACGTACAAAAGCTGTGACGATCGAAGGTGAAACAGATACACGTACGTATACTTTGCCATTAGCAGCGCGTATGCGCTTTGCTGAAGGTGATGATATTAAACGTGGTGCTGCAATTAATGAAGGACCAGTTGATCCTAAAGAATTGTTAGCAGTTACAGATACATTGACAACAGAGTCGTATATGCTGACGGAAATCCAAAAAGTTTATCGTTTGCAAGGTATTGAAGTTTCTGACAAACATATCGAAGTAATGATTCGTCAAATGTTACGTAAGATTCGTGTTATGGATCCAGGTGAAACAAATCTTTTGCCAGGTATGTTGATGGATATTGCTGATTTCAAACGTGCTAATGAACCAGCATTGTTCGAAGGTCTTGTTCCAGCAACTGCGCGTCCAGTGCTACTTGGTATCACGAAAGCTGCTTTGGAGACAAACTCATTCTTATCTGCAGCATCATTCCAAGAGACGACTCGTGTCTTGACAGATGCAGCTATTCGCGGTAAAAATGATCCGTTGGTTGGTTTGAAAGAAAACGTTATTATTGGTAAAATTATTCCTGCCGGAACTGGTATGGCTGAATATCGTAAAATTAAGAGCAAAGTGGTTGGTAATGTTATTGCACAACCTGAAGCCGATAAAGAAACAACACCAGATATTCCTAAATTAGATGATGTTGCTAAAACATTTGAAGCGTAATTTTTAATATATTTCAATAATTTTAAAAAGGCTGTTCATAAAATAGTGTCTGCCGTGCATTGGATTAAAAATCTAATGCATGACAGTCGCTATTTTTTTGGTTAGATTGTGTATGTTATAACAAAAAATAATTAATAGTATAAAAATTTGACGAAAATGATGTGAAGATTCCAATTAGGCCAAAAAAGCAACCAATTAGGCCAAATGTATAGGCATACCTGGTTTTTTCATTTACACTAAAATAGTTCTGCAGAACACACACGAAACTTATACGTGCATGTTAAATCTCGCGTATAATAAAGATATGAAAAATTTACAATATGAACAAATGAATGGATTATCGTTAGCATATATCGGTGATGCAATTTACGAACTTGAAGTGCGCCAGCACTTGCTCTCGCTAGGTTTAACAAAAGTTAATGACTTGCAAAAACACAGTAAACATTATGTTTCAGCTAAATCACATGCAGCGTTGTTTGCATGCATGATGACAGATAGTCTATTAACAGATGACGAATTGATTTATTTCAAACGTGGCCGAAACGCAAAATCACACACAAAAGCGAAAAATACCGATGTGGTGACATATCGTATATCAACTGGTATTGAGGCATTATTTGGATTTTTGCATTTATCAGGGCAATCTGAGCGCATTAGTGAATTAATGACATGGGTTTTTGAACAAGTAGAATCAGGGAGAACGAGCAAATGAAACAAGAACAAATACCAGATCAAACAGAGTTTGTATATGGCCATTATGCCAGTGTTGAAGCTTTAAAAGGGACACAAGAAATTAATAAAGTATGGCTTCAAACAGGTTTACAGGACAAAATACGTAATGAAGTAACCCAACTAGCTAAGAAAAAAGGATTAGTAATTCAACAAGCACCAAAATCAAAACTAGACGAATTAACGGATGGTGGGAATCATCAAGGTGTTGTTTTGAGTGTTGCAGCATTTAACTATGCAACCATTGATGATTTATTTGAAAATGCTAAAAAACACGAAGCAGAACCTTTTTTCTTGATTTTAGATGGTATTGAGGATCCACATAATTTGGGATCGATTTTAAGAACTGCTGATGCTGCTGGTGTACATGGTATTATCATTCCAAAGCGACGTGCAGTACAGTTAACCGCAACAGTGGCTAAAATTTCAACTGGTGCAATTGAGCATGTGCCAGTGGCTCGTGTCACAAACCTAGTTAATACAGTTAGTGAATTAAAAGATCGCGGTATTTGGGTGTTTGGGACCGACATGGCTGGTGAGGATTATCGACGTTGGGATGCGAAAGGGGCAACTGCTTTGATTATCGGAAATGAAGGTAAAGGTATTTCACCATTACTCAAGAAGAAGGTAGATAGCATGTTAACTATTCCAATGACTGGGCATGTTCAAAGTTTAAATGCCAGTGTGGCTGCAAGTTTGTTAATGTATCAAGGATTTAGCTCTCGTAATCCATTATAAAAAGTGTGCGAAGCTTTTTATTTGTAATATTTTACAGGTAAAATGACTTTGAGCACTAATATAGTGGGAGAAGGCAATTGAGGAAAGATAGATTGGTAGCAGCTGTTCGTGCTGCGCAAAACGGACATGAGTTGGCATATAATGTATTAATTAAACATTTACGTGGTGCAATGTACGATGTGCATCGTCGAAAAATTAGCAGTCGTATCACAGCAGATGATTGGTATTCAGATGGTCTAGAGATACTGATAAAATGTGTTAATAAGTTTGACACAATCAAGCCACGTGCTAAATTTTCAACTTACTTTATTACAGCGTTATCAAACCATGCAACAGATTTAGTGAGATCATATTATACAGCAAAATCAGATTTTGAAAAAACAATTATTTCGGAAAATAGTGATGATTCAGGAAATCTGTTTAATTTGGGAACAGATACATATAATCCAGAACAACTATGTGTATTACGTGATATGTTAAGTAATACAGAAATTGCTAAAACGCCTGAATTTAAACAAACAGTCCGACAACTTTTGGGTGTTGATAACGAAAATTTAGAATTTACCACACGTCGTTTTGAACAAATGCAATATCGCTTTAAAAAAGCCATGCACATGGCAATTTCTAAATCATCTTAAAATAATTGAGACACAAGTTGTGTTTCGGTCATCTCCCTGTGATATAATATACATGGTATAAAACCATAAACCAAAGGAGAATTAGACATATGTCTTTAATTACTGATATTATCGCACGCGAAGTCCTTGACTCACGTGGAAACCCTACACTTGAAGCTGAAGTTATCACAGAATTAGGCGGCTTTGGTCGTGGAATGGTACCTTCTGGTGCTTCAACTGGTGAACACGAAGCTGTTGAATTGCGTGATGGCGACAAGTCACGTTTTGGCGGTAAGGGTACAACAAAGGCTGTTGCCAATGTTAACGATGCTATCGCTAAAGCTTTGGTTGGTAAGTTTGATGTCACTGACCAACGTGCAATCGATCAAGCTATGATCGAGCTCGACGGTACAGAAAATAAGGGTAAGTTAGGCGCAAATGCTATTTTGGCTGTTTCAATTGCTGCAGCCCGTGCTGCTGCTGATGAATTAGGCGTACCATTGTTCTCATACTTGGGTGGTGTAAACTCATACGTATTACCAACACCTATGATGAATGTTATCAATGGTGGCGCTCATTCAGCTAACAAGGTTGATTTCCAAGAATTTATGATCATGCCCGTAGGTGCCCCTACGGTTAAGGAAGCAATTCGTTACGGTTCAGAAACTTTCCATGCTTTGAAGAAATTATTAGAAGCAGATGGTAAGGCAACTTCAGTTGGTGATGAAGGTGGATTTGCACCTGATTTCGCTGATAACGAAGAACCTTTAAAGTACTTGATTCGCGCAATTGAAGCTGCTGGTTATAAGCCAGGTCAAGATATTGCTATCGCTGTCGATGTTGCCTCATCAGAATTGTACGATGCAGAAACAAAGACATACAAGTTGCGTTGGTCAACTGGTGATGAATTCACAACACCAGAATTTATCAAGTATCTTGAAGACTTGGCAGATCGTTACCCAATCATTTCAATCGAAGATCCTATCGATGAAAACGAATGGGAAGACTGGGCTACAATTACTGCAGAATTAGGTAAAAAAGTGCAATTAGTTGGTGATGACTTCTTCGTTACTAACACACAATACCTTGAAAAGGGTATCAACATGGGCGCTGCTAATTCAATCTTGATCAAGGTTAACCAAATTGGTACTTTGACAGAAACTTTTGAAGCTATCGAAATGGCTAAAGAAGCTGGTTACACAGCTATTGTTTCTCATCGTTCAGGTGAAACAGAAGATACAACAATTTCTGACTTGGTTGTTGCTACAAACGCAGGTCAAATTAAGACTGGTTCATTGTCACGTACTGATCGTATTGCTAAGTACAACCAATTAATCCGTATTGAAGAATTGTTGGACACAACTGCTAAGTATAAGGGTATTCATTCATTCTATAACTTATCAGCTGCCGCTCGTGAAACTATTCAAAACAAGTAATTTAATTAATGACAAAAATCATGCCATTTTGGGATGATTTTTTAGTACATAAAATATTGGAAGGCCTGTTGTATGCGTAATAAAAAATGTGGTTAAGTGTGGGAACAACTTTAGGTCTGGCAGCAATGGCTCATGTGATATATTGGCATGTAGGAAATACTGAGAGAAAGACGGATCCAATGAAAAGGATATTGACATGGTTACAAAAAAGATAGTTCGTTGTCAATGGGTTGCCAAATATGAAGTTACTAACGACATGACAAAATATCATGATCAGGAATGGGGACGGCCATTGCGGGACGATGATCGATCACTATTTGAGTTATTAACGTTGGAAGTTTTTCAAGCAGGATTGAGTTGGGAAATCTCATTAAGAAAAAGGCCAGGGATGAAATTGGCTTTTCATGATTTTGACGTGCTACAAGTGAGCCAAATGACAGAAAAAGAGGCTCTAGATTTAAAAACCAATCCAAATATTATTAGAAATGGTTTAAAAATTCTGGCAACAATTAATAATGCACGTGCCATAAAACGCGTGCAAGATGAATTTGATAGTTTTTCTAATTACATATGGCAGTTTACTAACAATAAAATAATAGATAACCAAGTTATAGCCAATCAAGACGTGCCGGCACAAAATGCCTTATCTCAAACTGTTGCGAAGGATATGAAGAAAAGAGGGTTTAAATTTTTGGGACCGGTAACTATTTATTCCTATTTACAAGGGATAGGTATTATTAATGATCACGAAAAAACTTGTTCTTTTAAGTATCACGATTAAATTAAAATATATTATAAAATTAATTATTTACCGGATTTATAAGTTCGCAGCGTCATATATATGATAAACTTAGTGTAACGTATACGTTAGAGGTAGGGGTGAATATGGCGAAATTAGAGGGCATCGTATTACTGAATTCCAGCACAGCTGCATTACAAATTATTGATACTAAGACTGGTAACAAAATTGAAAATGTTAACCGGGAATTTAGTGAAAGTGATATTAACACATCGACGTTTTCAGTCGAAATCATGCGACGCATATTAGATCAAGTGCAACGTTTTCGACAATTATTACGTGACTATGGTGTCCGTGATATACGGTTATTTGGTAGTGAAGCATTGTCACAAGTTAAAAATGCAGTATATTTTGCAGACCAAATTGAAAGTATAACTGGTCTTAGCATTAATTGGTTAAACGGCAATCAAGAAAGTTATTATCGACAACTTGCTGTCCGCCATGCACAGGGTATTCAGCATACAGCGTTAATTGAAAAAAATGCCTTTGTACTTGGCATGAGTTCAGGTCGCATTGATTTGGGATATTTTGAGAAAAATCGTTTTGAATTTTCTCAACACTCATCCGTAGGACCAGTCAAACTAGCACAATCAATTAATGCTATGTCAGTTGAAGTTGCACAGGAAAAATCTTTGGCGGGTGAGTTTATTAGTAGTAAATTAGCCGATTTTTGGCATATGTTACCACCATTTAAACATACTGAAACTTTAATCTTACTGGGTGCCGACTCAGCGCAGAATATATTTTTACCAGAAAACCATCACTGGATTGTTGTGTCAAAAGATCAGTTACAAAATGTCATTGATGATTTAGCAACTATGAATGATCAGGCAATTATTGAGAAGTACGCTGTTAATTTAAATGACGTACCCTTTGCATTGATAGAAATGTTATTATTAATGAATGTTATGGTCGCAGTGGGTGTCAATACCTTACAAATTAGCGATTTAACGGTATTAGATGGCTTGTCAGTCACTGATAATCATGCTGAAGATGACATCATTACCGCTGCACGTGGTATTGCTGATCGCTATATGGTTGAAGAAAAACATCGTGAAATTGTGTTGGTTTATGCTAGGCAGTTATTTGATCGCTTGAAAAAAATTCATCATTTGAATAAACGTGATCGATTGTTATTGGGGGTTGCCGCTTTAGTACATGATGTTGGTGGCTTTATTAATTCTCAGAAACACTATCAGTATTCAGAAGAAATTCTTGAGGGAATTGATTTTCATGGTCTATCTACCTCTGAACAACGTATGATTGCAGCTATAGCCAGATATCACAGCGCCGAGACACCTGATAATGCCTTACGTACCGTGCAAGATTTTTCACCACAACAACGATTGCGTATTGCAAAGTTAGCATCCTTATTACGGTTAGCCGATGCTTTGGATGACAGTCGCTTGCAAAAAATTAGTAAATTAGCAGTATCAATATCTGATGATAATATTACAATTATAGGACAGACAATTGCTGATTTACAACTTGAAATTTATGTATTTGCTCAGAAAGCAAAATTTTTTGAAACAGTATTTGGATTGCCCATCGTGTTGAAGCGACAAAGGAGAAGAGGCTAATGGTTGATTTTAAACGTACAAAATATTATGTCAATCGTGAAATCAGTTGGTTAGCATTTAATGATCGGGTGTTAGAAGAAGCGCGCGATGTTCAAAATCCATTATTTGAGCGTGCCAATTTTTTGGCAATCACGCAAAAAAATATGGACGAATGGTTTATGGTGCGTGTTGCTAGCTTGCAGCAGCAGGTCATGATTGGACATGATCGAGTAGACGCAGCCGGTTTGACACCAACAAAGCAATTAGATGAAATTTCAAAGGTTGCCGGAGGACAAATTAAAAACAATATCAAGTGTTAACTCGCAGTTTATTACCTGCGTTAAGGCGTGAAGGCTTTGAATTATTACATTCTGACGATTTGACTGCCAATCAAATACAATTTCTGAAACGCTTTTTTGATCAAGAATTATTACCAGTTTTAACACCAATGGCGATTGACACGACACGACCATTTCCTTTTTTAGCAAACGATACATTAAATATAGGTGTGCGTCTTAAAAAATCAGAGGATAAGTTAGAAAAGTATATTGCTGTATTGCAAGTGCCTGAAACTTCGGGTCGTGTCATAGCATTACCAGAGAAAAATCAGTATATTTTAATTGAAGATATTGTTCAACTATTTTTGCCTTCTTTATTTCCAGGCTATGTCATCAGAGAATCAACGGTATTTCATGTTATTCGAGATATGGAATTAGATATAGCAGATGATGAAGATACACCAAATATTCTTCAAGATGTACAATCTAAATTGCAAGAACGAGAACGAGGCCGCGTTATTCGGGTAATTTTTTCGCGAACAACGAGTTCATCATTACGGATAAAGTTAATCAAGTTACTGCATGTAGATGAGTCTCGTGCATATATGGTTAATGGGCCAATTGATTTAACATTTTTGAATGTGTGGTTGAAATTTATTCAGGCACCAGATCTAAAGTTTCCACCATTTAAGGGTTATAATAATCCAAATTTGGCACCGGATAAATTATTTAATAGCATTAAACATCAAGACTATTTATTACACCATCCTTATGATTCCTTTAAACCTGTGATAGAATTTATTCAAACTGCTGCAAAAGATGATCAGGTACTCGCCATTAAAATGACATTGTACCGTGTATCAGGCAAGTCTCCTATTGTTAAAGCGTTAGGTGAAGCTGCACAACATGGCAAACAAGTTACAGTTTTAGTTGAAATTAAGGCTCGCTTTGATGAAGAAAATAATGTGCATTGGGCACGAGAACTAGAGCGACAAGGTGTACACGTTGTTTATGGGTTGCGAGGATTAAAAACGCATGCAAAAGTTGTATTAGTTGTGCGGCGAGAAGATGATACAATTCGACGATATGTCCATTTGGGAACTGGTAATTATAATGATGTGACAGCTAATTTTTATACGGATTTAGGACTATTAACCAGTGACTCAGAATTAGGCGCAGATGTTGCATCGATCTTTAATATTTTAACTGGCTACTCAGACCCAGGTTATTTCCATCAATTACATATGTCACCAGATGGTATTCGTGAATTTATTTATGAACAAATTGATAATGAAATTGCGAATGCAAAGGCAGGTAAAGTTGCTGGAATTAAAATGAAGTTTAACTCACTATCAGACGAACGTATGATAAGACATTTGTATCAAGCTAGTCAAGCAGGGGTTAAGGTGTCATTAATTATTCGAGGAATTACTATGTTGAAGGTGGGAATACCAGAAGTTAGTGAAACAATAGAAGTACATTCGATTGTTGGCCGATTTTTGGAACATAGTCGTATTTATAGCTTTGAAAATGACGGTAATCCTAAAGTTTACTTGTCATCAGCTGACCTAATGACTCGTAATTTGGATCGACGCGTTGAACTACTTTTCCCACTCAAAAATGATCGTTTACGTGATAAGGTGCTATCTATCTTTCAAATTATGTGGCATGATAATGTTAAAACACGTGTGTTACAAGCAAATGGTAGTTTTGAAAAGAAAGATCGTCGCGGTGTGATGGCCCTTGATGCACAAGAAATGTTTACACAAGATACTTTAGTACAACAAAACAATCAAATGAAACAAGAACAACTAACGGCAACAAAGCAAAGGTTTGAACCGTTGAATAATCCGTTTATTAGTGAAGAGTATGGAGGTGAAGAATGACAGTCATTGCAGTGATAGATTTGGGATCTAATTCAGTACGGATGACAGTTAGTCGTTATCATCATGATGGTTCTTATGAGGTTTTAGCAAGATTTCAAGAAATGGTCCGTTTATCGACTGGAATGGGCCCAGATAAGGTACTGCAACCCGAAGCAGTTGCACGTACTTTGACGGCTTTGAATAAATTCAAGCAAGCTTTAAAAGTGTATGATAATGATAAAGTAGAGATACATGCCGTTGCGACAGCTGCGGTGCGACAAGCAAGTAATCAAGCTGAATTTTTGATTGCATTTAAGAAAGAAATGGGTTTTGAACTAAATGTGTTAACCGGTGAAGAAGAGGCACATTTTGACTTTGTTGGTGTTATCAATACCTTTCCGATTAACGATGCGTTGATTTTAGATACGGGAGGTGCATCATCAGAGTTAATTCTGGTTCGTAACAAGCAGGCGGTGCATGCTGTCAGTTTACCAGTTGGCGCGGTTAACATCTCAGAAAGTTATTTGGAAAAAGATCATATATCAGCTGGGGCATTGTTTTCAGCAATAGTGGCTTTAAGACAACTATTTGGCGACATATCATGGCTTCGTGAATCAATTAATATGCCTCTGATTGCACTTGGCGGTAGTAACCGTACATTAGCAAAAATCAGTCGCAAAAAAGAAAAAATTCAAGGAATGGCAGTTCACGGCTATCATTTAAATGTTGGTGAAGTGGCTTTAATTTATCAAAATATCTTAAAAAAAGATCTTGAAGAACGCAAAAAAATACCTGGTCTTGCGAAGGAACGCGGTGATATTATTGTTGGTGGGTTGTTACCATTAGTTGAGTTGCTTCTGTTTACTGAGGGTCAGCAAGTTATTTTTTCACAAAGTGGGTTACGTGAAGGGATCCTCTTTGAACAAATTGCAGCCAATACAGGGCATAATGTTGTGTCACCAGAACCAGCGGCCATGACTATCGATACAGAAGACCTGTAATTTTTACTTACCTTTTCCATGATTTATTCAATTTATGCTATACGTAAAAAGCCGTTAAACCTTTTAAAATAAAGGTTTAACGGCTTTTTGTTAAATAATGATCCACCCGGGAGTCGAACCCGGATCTCAAGAACCGGAATCTTGTGTGCGATCCATTACACTAGCAGATCATAACTATTCAATTATAGCCTATTTAACTGGAAATTCAAAGAAAGTTTCTTCACCAATTTCAAATGTTACTTGTCCAGCAAGTAAATCATTTAATGTTACTTGAAATTCAGGAATATTATCCGTTGATACAGGCACAATAATATGGACAACTGTATCGTATTGGGTGTTCATAACTTGGTAATCGTGGCTAGTTAGCCAGTAAGTGAGCATATCTGCATTTTTGTAATTTACTGTAATAGTTAGTTTTAAACGAGTCAACCGTGAAACTAATCCAGCAGCCTTAATACCATCCGCTACTGTTCCGGCATAAGCGCGTATTAAACCACCAGCGCCTAATTTAACACCGCCAAAGTAGCGTGTCACGACTGCAACGACATCATGCAATTCATTTTTTTGTAGAACTTCTAGGATAGGAATCCCAGCTGTACCACTAGGTTCACCGTTGTCCGAGTAACGCTTAATTTGATTATTATCACCAAGTGTGTAGGCGAAGACGTTGTGGCTTGCCTTGTCATGAGTTTTAGATATTTGATCAATAAATAAGCGTGCATGCTCTTCTGAAGTAATACGAGCAACGTTTAAAATAAACCGTGATTTTTTAATGTTTTGTTCCCAAATAAAATTATTTGGGGCGATTGTGATATAGTTAGTCATAAATCGTATTATACAGTATGAAATCATATTTTGGTCGACAAGTTGTTCACGCAAAAGTAAATAAAGTACCAGAAAACATTGTTTCTTCAGCTGCATTTATTGGCAATATTTGTCAACGATGTGGTCAAAATGTGCATGGTAAATTACCAAAAAATCATTTTTATTGTCGTGCCTGTTTAGCATTAGGACGGGTTAGTACACTTGATGTACTTCTTTCACTTCCTGAGCCCAATAACTTTGATGGTAACGATATTTTATCTTGGACTGGACAATTAACACAGCAACAAAAAGTAGTTAGCGATGAACTACTTGAGACATTATCACGGCAACGTGAACATCTTGTTTGGGCCGTGACGGGTGCAGGTAAAACTGAGATGTTATTTCCAGTTATTCACCAAGCCTTGACACAAAAATATCGTATCGCTATTGTTTCACCGCGAGTTGATGTTATCCTTGAGTTGGCACCACGATTACAGCAGGCTTTTTCAGAAACTGATAAAGTCGTTTTACATGGCGAACAAACTGAAGCGTATCGCTATACACCACTTGTTTTAGCCACAACACATCAAATGTTACGGTTTAAATCGGCATTTGATTTGTTAATTGTTGATGAAGTTGATAGTTTTCCGTACGCTGGGGATCAAATGTTAGCACATGCGGTAAAAAATGCTCGAAAAATAAATAGTGCAGTAATTTATCTTAGTGCAACACCGACAAAAGCATTGCAACAACAAGTGAAACGGCAGTTATTAACAACCTCTTATTTACCGTTACGGTTTCATCAACATTTATTGCCAGTTTTAAAAACAACAATTGTCGGCCCTTGGCGAAAAAAATTACCAGTCATTTTTTTGCGACAGATTAAACAATTTAGTCAAACAAAGAGAAGATTTTTTAATCTTTGTGCCACAAGTTTCAGATCTAGTGGGTGTGTATCAAAATATAAAAAATAATTTTCCAGATATGCTTGGAGATCATGTGTTTGCTGGTGATCCGAAAAGACAAGAAAAGGTTCAAAATATGAGAGACCAAACAATTCAATATCTTGTGACTACGACCATTTTAGAACGTGGTGTGACGTTTCCTGGCATAGATGTTTTGATTTTAGGTGCTGATGAAAAAATATTTAGTGAAAATGCTTTAGTTCAAATCGCTGGTCGTGTTGGTCGCAATAAAGATCGCCCAACTGGTTTAGTGAAAGCCTATGTCCAACATACAAATTTTAAAGTAATAGCTGCACAGCGCCAAATTAGACAAATGAATAAACGCGGGCAACAGTTAGGAGGACGAGTATGAGTTGTCATTTATGTCAAAATAATAGCCATAACAAATTATCATTATTAGAAACATTTAATGTCATAAAAAAAGCAAAAAAAAAATTATGTCTAACATGTGAATTAGCGTTTAGCGTCATTATAGTGGGATGTTTAGGATGTGGTAGACAACAAACAAATAGTCAATTATGTCATGATTGCTATCTTTGGCAACAAAAAGGAAAAAAGTTATTAAATCATACAGCTTTGTATCAGTATAATGATGCTATGCGTCAATTTATGAAACAATATAAATTTGATGGTGATTATGACTTACGTGTCATTTTTAATCGTGTGTTCAGTCAAAAAATTAATATTTTGAATGCTGATATTGTCGTACCAATCCCAGTGAGTGAACACACAATGTTAACACGAGGATTTAATCAAACAACTGGATTAATTGAGGGTATACAGTACGAGCAACTTCTTAAAGTATTTGCAAAGGAAAAATCTCCTCAGTCGCAATTTAATCGTCAAATACGAATGACGAGAAAACAACCGTTTACAATGATAGAGCAGGTGTCTTTGAAGGGCAAAGAGGTACTATTGGTTGATGACGTTTATACTACAGGTAATACCCTATATCATGCAGCAGATTTGTTATACGAATGTGGCGCTAAAAATGTGAAAAGTATATCTTTATCTCGATGATTATGGAAAAATGAATATTTTGACAGAAAACGCTTACACGTATGGTATAATGAATGTAGTAACTCAATGGAGGAATTTATTATGCTAGATTATAATGTACGTGGCGAAAATATTGCAGTGACTGACGCACTTCGTGAGTATGTGGAGAAGCGTCTGACAAAGTTGAATCGTTACATCGAAGAAAAATCGAGTGCTAACGTTAACTTACGCACCTATAAATCAGATAATTCTGGTAAAGTTGAAGTAACAATTGTACTACCTTATGTTGTGTTACGTGCGGAAGATACAAATCCTGACTTGTATGCAGCAGTGGATGCTGTTTCTGAAAAATTAGAACGTCAAATTCGTAAGTACAAGACTAAAATTAACCGTAAGTCACGTGAGACTGGGTTTAAGGGAATTGATTCTAATGATGAGATTCCGGCATCCGAAGTGGATGATGATGCTTTGCAAATTGTTCGCACAAAGCAAGTAGATTTAAAACCAATGTCGCCAGAAGAAGCAGCGCTACAAATGGATTTGTTGGAACACAGTTTCTTTATTTTTAAAGACGCAGAAACGAACACCGATTCGGTTATTTATAAGCGCCAAGATGGCAAGTATGGCTTGCTTGAAACAGCAGAAAATTAATTAGTATAAACTATCTTTTTATGAAGTCGCCGACCACAGATATTTAATCTGTGATCGGCGTTTTAATTTGTTAATGCGTATTTTGAGGATAATAACAGTGGCTATTAAAAAATCCATGATCTGTATATGATTCATACAGATTATGGATTTTAGTCAATAATGCGCTTATTCATTTAGATTTAGGCATTTTCTGCACTAAATGTTATATAGATACAGCCTAATTTCTCGATTAGAAGCAAGGTACATCGTGTTACGATAATTTTGAGTGATGAATACCATAGGCGAAGTACCAGATAATACCAATAAGAACCCACACAGCAAATAATTCAAGTGTTTCAGAAGGCAATTGTGTCAATAATATGAAGCTGATGACGCCGGCAATGAAGGGGATTACGGGATAACCGGGTACTTTGAAGCCATCATGTGATAAATCTTTGCGACGACGTAAAATTAAAATACCGAAGTTGATAAACATAAAAGCTAATAATGTACCTGCATTAATTAAGTTTGCTAAAGTGTTTAATGGAATCAAACCGGCAAAAATAGATTCAATAATAATAGCCAGTATTAAAGCATTTACTGGTAAATGCGATCCAGCAGAAATTTTACCCAATGATCTTGGTAATAAGCCGTCACGACCAAATGAATAGGTCAAACGAGATGACGCATAAATTAATGCCAATATGGCTGTAAACATCCCAATCAAAGCGCCAACAGTAATAACGACGGCAAATTGTGTTTGATGTATAGATTGCAAAGCAAATGCAGCAGGGTCATCAACACCAAGTTTTTTGTAGTTAACGATGCCGGTCAGAACAATTGAGAATAGAACATATAGTAAAGCAGAGATGATAACTGTGCCGATAATACCGCGAGCCATTGTTTTTTGCGGATTTTTAACTTCAGCAGCGTGTGCTGCAATTGTGTCAAAACCAAGAAAAGCGAAAATAATACTAGCTGTCGCAGCAGAAAGGCCACCAAGGCCACCAATACCAGTTTGAAATTCCTTTGGATAAAATGGCACATAATTAGTGTGCTTGATGAAAAATGAACCACCAACAATAAATAGGACAAGAATAGCGACCTTTAAGATAACAGCGCCATTTTCAATTTTTTAGAGGCGTTTAAACCGCGTGACAAGATAACTGTTACCAGTAATATGATTAAAACGGCGAAAAGATTAATAACACCACCCTCCATAGGCCCAGACATTAATGCCTTGGGAATATGAATGTTAAATATTGTTAATAAATTTCCGAGATAAGCAGAAAAGCCAGTAGCGATAGCTGAAACAGCCAAAAAATACTCTAAAATTAAGGACCAGCCAAGTAACCAACCAATAATCTCGCCGTAAATAACGGTACCATAAGAATAAGCAGATCCAGCGACAGGCATTGCGGATGAAAATTCAGCGAATGCCATACCTGATAACCCTGAAAATATTGCTGCTATTAGAAAAGCTACAGCTACAGCAGGACCGGCATGTTGTGCAGCTTCATGACCAGGTAATATGAAAATTCCTGTGCCAATCACAGTGCCAACACCTAAACCAATCAAGTCACGTGTTGTTAATACACGCGACATATGAGAATCAGCTTTTATGTAGGTATTAACAGATTCTCGTTTAAATGCTCTTGTAAAGATAGACATAAAGTTTCTCCCATATTATTTTAATTAAACCATAACTATTATTCTAACAATTTAAAACGTGAATGTCTAACTTTGGGTGACAAGATACGTTACAATGGAAAAGGTAAGGAATTAGGATATATGAAAGACAATAAAGTATTTGTAATTACGGGTGCAACTGGAGTAGGTAAAACAACAATTGCGCGATATTTACAAGATAATTATCGTATGCCACGTGTTATTACACACACAACAAGAGCACCACGGGATAGAGAAATTAATGGGATATCATACTATTTCGAAGATGATATCACATTTGAAACGAAACACTACTTAGAGCGAGTAAAATACGCAGGATCACAATATGGTTCATCTTATGAGGCACTTGAATGTGCTTGGCAAAAAAGTCCGTATATTACAATTGTATTGGACACTGCTGGCGCAATAACTTATGCTCGTGAACTTGGGAAACAGGCAGTGATCATTTTTGTTACGGTCACCAGCCCTGAAGTATTAGTTGAGCGTGTTCAAGTGCGTGGTGATGATCCAACGGCTGTTAAGCAACGTGTTGCTTCACCAGAGTTTTTGCGTGATGTCTTGTTACCGACTGAATTAAAAAATGTCGCTTATGAATTAGCTAATGATGATTGGTCAAAGACAAAGGTCAGGCTTGACTTACTTGTAAATGACATTATGAATGGGCGTAGTTTGCCTCAAAAAAATTAGTAACACTATGATAGTAGCTGCATAGTTTTATTTCTCATGTCAGTAACTATTTTTTATTGACAAATGGATTAAAAACAATTACAATTATCTCATAAATAGTTGAGGGTTTTTAACAAATGATGAGTAAGAGCAATACAATTGAAAATGAATTTTACTTTTGGTATTTTAGTTAGCCCACCGTTTACCAAGAGTATTTTACGTTGGTACTCGGATGGTCGTTCACCGAGTACCGTAGTGAGTTCAGTTTGTAGAACAAACGCACATTCGGTAAATCTCGAATGTGCGTTTTTGTGAAACCAACCATGAAGAGGAAAAATAATATGCCTAGAGCAAAAAAGTCTTTATTGACAGTTTTCAACCGTAATCTAGATAAGGTTCAACCAAGTGCTATTAGGGCATTTGATAACGAAGTGAGTGGTATTCCTGATATTTTAAAATTAACATTAGGTGAACCTGATTTTAATGTACCAGAACATATTAAGCAAGCAGCTAAACAATCAATTACACAAGATGATTCTCACTATGCTGCTTCAAATGGCACACTTGCATTACGCCAAGCAGTGACTTTATTTTTAGAAAATCGTTACGGATTAAAATATGATGCGGCAACTGAAATCATCGTTACAGTTGGCGCAACAGAGGCCATTTATACCGTGTTAACTTCGCTAATGAACAAGGGGGATAAAATATTATTGCCAACACCAATATTTCCATTGTATATACCAGTGACGCTTGTTGGTGGGGGCGAACCAGTATTTATTGATACATCTAGAAATAACTTTGTATTGAGTCCGGAAATGTTAAAGGAAGCGATCCAGAAATATGGAGACAGTATTAAAGCAGTCGTATTGAACTTTCCCTCAAACCCTACAGGTGTGACTTATAGTGAAGAGGAAGTAAAGGCACTTGCAGATGTTTTGCGTGAGACAAATATTGTTGTTATTTCAGATGAAATTTATTCAGAATTAACATACGAGACAACACACGTCTCGATGGCTAAATATTTACCGGAACAAACGGTTGTGTTAAACGGTGTTTCTAAATCACATGCAATGACAGGATACCGTATAGGCTTTTTGGCTGGACCGGCAGAATTAGTATCTAAATTTAGTTTAATTCACCAATTTACGATTACGACGGCTACTAACTCCGCAATGGCAGCAGCCACTGAGGCTTTGTCTACTGATTTGGGTCGACAAGATACTTTGCAGATGAAAGCTGAATACCAATCAAGACGAGACTTTATCTACGAAACAATGACAGCACTTGGCTTTCAAATACCTAAACCAGATGGTGCATTTTATATTTTTGCTAAAATTCCGACAGGTTATATTCAAGATGATTTTGAGTTTGCACGTGATTTAGCGCATAAAAGTAGACTAGCAGTCATTCCTGGTGCTTCGTTTGGCCCTGGAGGAGAAGGTTACATTCGACTAAGTTATGCAGCTTCACAGGAAAATTTGCAAGAAGCAATGACACGATTAACACAGTATATGTCTGAAAATAAGCTGAACTAGAACCTTTATGAATCTCTTAAAAACGAGATATTATAAGAGATAAAAAGCAATCGTTCTCATGAGATGTTGACTAGTTAAGTGACAACAAGCACCTCGAATTACTAGAGGTGCGTAATTTATTAACGCGCATCTGCGCATACATAATTAAGGTAAAAATATGACTAGCACGATAATACATGCAACAAAAATGAATCAGAACAGTAATGGTGCACAGATTAAAAAATTTATTGTCGATGTTTTAAATGGGACAAGTTTGGGTATTGTTATTACATTGATTCCAAGTGCATTGGTTAGTCAACTGCTTTTGCTGTTCACTGGCATGCCTATTGCAACAAAAATTGGATTTATGACAACTCTGATACAGAGTACTTTGCCGATTGTTGCGGGTTTTTCTGTTGGACAAATATTTAAGCTATCAGCTATTGACTCTGGATCAATAGCATTGGCAATGTTTGTCTCTTCTGGTGTGGTAACACAAACTAAAACAGGCATGTTGATAAGTGGTACAGGGGTTATTTTAAATATTTTATTAATAGCCGTTCTTGCTACAGCGTTAGTAAAAACAACGACAAATATGTTTGGTCATTTAAAAATGTTACTACAGCCTTTATTTGTGTTGCTGGTCGCTGGTGGAATTGGTTTAATAACATTAGGACCCTTGCGACAAGTGCAAACTTTAATTGGTGAAGCTGTTGCTTATGCGACAGATTTAACACCATTATTGTTAGGGGCCCTATTGGGAGGTATTTTTGCTTTTCTAATTGTGTCTCCGCTCTCTTCGGTTGGTATTGCTATGGCAATCAATTTAACAGGTGTTGGCTCAGGAGCAGCTAACGCTGGAATTGTTGTTGCTAGTTTTACTTTGGCAGCAATGGGATCACGAGTTAATCCCATTGGCGCAACATTAGCACATTTTATTGGTTCTCCTAAAATTCAAATGGCTAATATGCTGACAAAACCAAAATTATTTATACCAACAACCATTGGCGCCATGATAATGGGGATGGTTGCTACTATTCTAGATATTAAGGGCACACCATTTTCAGCAGGGTTTGGTTTTTCTGGTTTGATTGGACCTTTGACAGCTTACAGTATATCTGATAAATCTCTGCTAGCAATAATAAGTGTATTGTTAACGTTCCTTATCTTACCGATTGCTATTTCTTTTACGCTTAAATGGCTTTTTATGACGAAATTCAAGTTAATTCATTCAGAAGATTTAAAACTCACGTTATCATGA
>AEMJ01000011.1 GCA_000166735.2 Leuconostoc inhae KCTC 3774
GGACAGGCGCGACGAAGTGTCAGGAAACAAGAACTTGAAGAGCTTTTAAAAAGAAGTTTCAGAAAGTAGTTGACAGAGCGAGCGAAGCGTGGTAAGATAATATAGTTGTCTCAAGCGAGAGACAGCGCGTAGCACATTGAAAACTGAACAAAACTTTGAACAAACGAATCTGTTGCTAGTGGTACGAAAGTATTGCTAAAGAAACAAATTTGCGAAGTCAATTCGTAACAAACAAATAAAACGGATCAACGTTATAGAGATATAACAATTAGTCAGTTTAATCGAAGAGTACATCTTCAAGCGATGAATTTAAATTCATTTAAATTGAGAGTTTGATCCTGGCTCAGGATGAACGCTGGCGGCGTGCCTAATACATGCAAGTCGAACGCACAGCGAAAGGTGCTTGCACCTTTCAAGTGAGTGGCGAACGGGTGAGTAACACGTGGATAACCTACCTCAAGGTTGGGGATAACATTTGGAAACAGATGCTAATACCGAATAAAACTTAGTATCGCATGATACCAGGTTAAAAGGCGCTACGGCGTCACCTAGAGATGGATCCGCGGTGCATTAGTTAGTTGGTGGGGTAAAGGCTTACCAAGACAATGATGCATAGCCGAGTTGAGAGACTGATCGGCCACATTGGGACTGAGACACGGCCCAAACTCCTACGGGAGGCTGCAGTAGGGAATCTTCCACAATGGGCGAAAGCCTGATGGAGCAACGCCGCGTGTGTGATGAAGGCTTTCGGGTCGTAAAGCACTGTTGTATGGGAAGAACAGCTAGAGTAGGGAATGACTTTAGTTTGACGGTACCATACCAGAAAGGGACGGCTAAATACGTGCCAGCAGCCGCGGTAATACGTATGTCCCGAGCGTTATCCGGATTTATTGGGCGTAAAGCGAGCGCAGACGGTTAATTAAGTCTGATGTGAAAGCCCGGAGCTCAACTCCGGAAAGGCATTGGAAACTGGTTAACTTGAGTGCAGTAGAGGTAAGTGGAACTCCATGTGTAGCGGTGGAATGCGTAGATATATGGAAGAACACCAGCGGCGAAGGCGGCTTACTGGACTGTAACTGACGTTGAGGCTCGAAAGTGTGGGTAGCAAACAGGATTAGATACCCTGGTAGTCCACACCGTAAACGATGAACACTAGGTGTTAGGAGGTTTCCGCCTCTTAGTGCCGAAGCTAACGCATTAAGTGTTCCGCCTGGGGAGTACGACCGCAAGGTTGAAACTCAAAGGAATTGACGGGGACCCGCACAAGCGGTGGAGCATGTGGTTTAATTCGAAGCAACGCGAAGAACCTTACCAGGTCTTGACATCCTTTGAAGCTTTTAGAGATAGAAGTGTTCTCTTCGGAGACAAAGTGACAGGTGGTGCATGGTCGTCGTCAGCTCGTGTCGTGAGATGTTGGGTTAAGTCCCGCAACGAGCGCAACCCTTATTGTTAGTTGCCAGCATTCAGATGGGCACTCTAGCGAGACTGCCGGTGACAAACCGGAGGAAGGCGGGGACGACGTCAGATCATCATGCCCCTTATGACCTGGGCTACACACGTGCTACAATGGCGTATACAACGAGTTGCCAACCTGTGAAGGTGAGCTAATCTCTTAAAGTACGTCTCAGTTCGGACTGCAGTCTGCAACTCGACTGCACGAAGTCGGAATCGCTAGTAATCGCGGATCAGCACGCCGCGGTGAATACGTTCCCGGGTCTTGTACACACCGCCCGTCACACCATGGGAGTTTGTAATGCCCAAAGCCGGTGGCCTAACCGTAAGGAGGGAACCGTCTAAGGCAGGACAGATGACTGGGGTGAAGTCGTAACAAGGTAGCCGTAGGAGAACCTGCGGCTGGATCACCTCCTTTCTAAGGATAAACGGAAAGTAGCAGGGGCATTAGATTGCCAGTTCAAGAAGTTCAAAGTTTTGTTTAGTTTTGAGTGTGATACCGACATAGGGATCATGGTCAAAGATGACACCTATGGGGAATTAGCTCAGCTGGGAGAGCACCTGCTTTGCAAGCAGGGGGTCAGCGGTTCGATCCCGCTATTCTCCATAGGCAGTGTCAAAGCTGCCGGAGTTGCACATTGAAAACTGAATAGTAACAAATTCTTTTAAAGATAAGTAAAATTATTAATAAATTAAGCCGAGAAACAAAGCAATAAAGAAGTTCTGTAACAGGAATGGAAAAAAACGCAGGTCTGAAAGAAGACCAACTCATAAACTTAAAGCACAACTTTGGTTGTGACGGTTAAGTTAATAAGGGCGCGTGGTGGATGCCTTGGCACTAGGAGCCGATGAAGGACGTGACTAACTACGATAAGCTTTGGTGAGCGGTAAGTACGCTAAGACCCAGAGATTTCCGAATGGGGAAACCCAACTCGCAAAGAGTTGTCAATAGTTGAATACATAGATTATTGACGGAACACGCTGTGAACTGAAACATCTCATTAGCAGCAGGAGCAGAAAGAAAAATCGATTCCCCAAGTAGCGGCGAGCGAAACGGGAAGAGCCCAAACCAGAGTGCTTGCATTCTGGGGTTGTAGGACTGATAAATAGAAGTTACAAAAGTGTTTTATAGCAGAACAAGTTGGGAAGCTTGGCTAAAGAGGGTGATAGCCCCGTACGCGAAATAAAGCACACTTCTTTCAGGATCCTGAGTACGGCCGGACACGTGAAATCCGGTCGGAATCTGCGGGGACCATCCCGTAAGGCTAAATACTCCCTAGTGACCGATAGTGAACCAGTACCGTGAGGGAAAGGTGAAAAGCACCCCGGAAGGGGAGTGAAATAGTTCCTGAAACCACGACGCCTACAAGAAGTCAGAGCCCGTTAATGGGTGATGGCGTGCCTTTTGTAGAATGAACCGGCGAGTTACGGTATCGTGCGAGGTTAAGGTGGAAAGACCGGAGCCGCAGCGAAAGCGAGTGTGAATAGCGCGAATAGTACGATGCTGTAGACCCGAAACCAGGTGACCTACCCATGGTCAGGATGAAGGTGAGGTAAAACTTACTGGAGGTCCGAACCGGTGCATGTTAAAAAATGCTCGGATGAACTGTGGGTAGCGGTGAAATTCCAAACGAACCTGGAGATAGCTGGTTCTCTCCGAAATAGCTTTAGGGCTAGCCTCATTATAAGCATACTGGAGGTAGAGCACTGTTAAGCCTAGGGGCCCATCTCGGGTTACCAAAGTTTGATAAACTCCGAATGCCAGCTATGTATGAATGGGAGTCAGACGATGAGTGATAAGATCCACCGTCGAAAGGGGAACAGCCCAGATCGCCAGTTAAGGTCCCTAAATATATGTTAAGTGGAAAACGATGTGATAGTGCATAGACAACTAGGATGTTGGCTCAGAAGCAGCCACCATTTAAAGAGTGCGTAATAGCTCACTAGTCGAGTGCCATTGCGCGGAAAATGTACCGGGGCTAAACATATTACCGAAACTGCGGGTGTGCGTAAAGCACGCGATAGGAGAGCGTTGTAAGGGCAAAGAAGGTAGACTGTAAGGACTACTGGAGCGCTTACAAGTGAGAATGCCGGTATGAGTAGCGAAAGACAGGTGAGAATCCTGTCCACCGAATGACTAAGGTTTCCTGGGGAAGGCTCGTCCTCCCAGGGTTAGTCGGGACCTAAGGCGAGGCTGAGAAGCGTAGTCGATGGCTAACAGGTTGAGATTCCTGTACCAGTAGTAATGCGTTTGACCAATGGAGGGACGCAGGAGGCTAACAGAAGCGCACTGATGGAAATGTGCGTGCAAGCAGTAAGTTTGGGAAAGAGTGAAATGCTTTTTTCTGATAAGAACAAGCTGTGATGCGGATCGAAATAAAGTAGAGAAGTCTGTGATGTCACACTGCCGAGAAAAGCTTCTAGGGAGTATTACACTGCCCGTACCGCAAACCGACACAGGTAGTCGAGTGGAGAACACTAAGGTGAGCGAGAGAACCCTCGTTAAGGAACTCGGCAAAATGACCCCGTAACTTCGGGAGAAGGGGTGCTCATTGTAAAAGATGAGCCGCAGTGAATAGGCCCAGGCGACTGTTTATCAAAAACACAGGTTTCTGCAAAATCGTAAGATGAAGTATAGGGGCTGACGCCTGCCCGGTGCTGGAAGGTTAAAAGGAGTGCTTAGCTTCGGCGAAGGTACGAATTGAAGCCCCAGTAAACGGCGGCCGTAACTATAACGGTCCTAAGGTAGCGAAATTCCTTGTCGGGTAAGTTCCGACCCGCACGAAAGGCGTAACGATCTGGGCACTGTCTCAACGAGGGACTCGGTGAAATTTAAATACCCGTGAAGATGCGGGTTACCCGCGACAGGACGGAAAGACCCCATGGAGCTTTACTGTAGCTTGATATTGAATGTTTGTGCTGCTTGTACAGAATAGGTAGGAGACGAAGAGGATTGGACGCCAGTCTAGTCGGAGTCAAAAAGTGGGATACTACCCTCGTTGTATGAACATTCTAACACTGGTCACTTAACGTGATCGTGGACAGTGTCTGGCGGGCAGTTTGACTGGGGCGGTCGCCTCCTAAAAGGTAACGGAGGCGCTCAAAGGTTTGCTCAGAATGGTTGGAAATCATTCGTAGCGTGTAAAGGCATAAGCAAGCTTGACTGCGAGAGCAACAACTCGAGCAGGTACGAAAGTAGGACTTAGTGATCCGGTGGTTCCGCATGGAAGGGCCATCGCTCAACGGATAAAAGCTACCCTGGGGATAACAGGCTCATCTCCCCCAAGAGTCCACATCGACGGGGAGGTTTGGCACCTCGATGTCGGCTCATCGCATCCTGGGGCTGTAGTCGGTCCCAAGGGTTGGGCTGTTCGCCCATTAAAGCGGTACGCGAGCTGGGTTCAGAACGTCGTGAGACAGTTCGGTCCCTATCCGTCGCGGGCGCAGGAAATTTGAGAGGAGTTGCCCTTAGTACGAGAGGACCGGGGTGAACAAACCGCTGGTGTACCAGTTGTTCCGCCAGGAGCATTGCTGGGTAGCTATGTTTGGAAGAGATAAACGCTGAAAGCATCTAAGTGTGAAACTCGCCTCGAGATGAGATTTCCCATTCGAAAGAAGTAAGACCCCTTAGAGATGATGAGGTAGATAGGCTAGAAGTGGGAGTTGAGTGATCAATGAAGCGGACTAGTACTAATAGGTCGAGGACTTAACCAAAGTCAAGAACGGAAGTTCAAGAGATATGAGTGGCAAAATTTAGAAGAAGAATTTGATACTATTTAGTTTTGAGTGTAAAACTCAAAGGTGTCGTATTGATAGCATAGAGGACACACCTGTTCCCATTCCGAACACAGAAGTTAAGCTCTATCACGCCGAAAGTAGTTGCCGGATCGCTGGCTGCGAGGATAGGAAGATGCGGTGCCGTACATAGAGAGTACTCTGAGAAGGGTACTTTT
>AEMJ01000010.1 GCA_000166735.2 Leuconostoc inhae KCTC 3774
CCAATAATTTGTGTAATTTATTAGCTGGTACAAACATAAGCTTATGATCAAGTTTGCTTTCTATAGTACTCATGTCAGACACTTCAAAAGCATATAAAGACATCAGTGTGTTATTGTTCTTAACACTTGTAAGCTCTCCTAAACGCCATTGATCAAAATCTATTGGTCCCAATGCTTTAAATGCACGTAAGACCGCTCCCAGCGATGTATCATGATTATGACGATGCATCTTTGCTGTAAAAAACTGGTAGTTTTCACTGTTTTTTTCGACTAAAAAATATGGTAAATCATCTTTTACTGCAATTGCAGTTGCCGCAATAAGTGACATAATTTCTCCTTTACTTACTGATACGATTCAACGCCTCTGTTACCCATTCATCACGGAGACTTGCAATGGGCTCAAAACCATAATTAAGAACATTATTAGTCCAAAAATGTTTTCGTAAATTTGTACTTTTTTTAAGTATACCCTGTTTTAGCATTATATCATCTTGACGCAATGATAAACTGATTTTATTATTATACTGTTCAATATCTAAAACAGTTACTACCACTTTTTGACCAATTTTTAATTCGTTTTTCAATGCCCGTACAACACCTGTCTTACACTCTGAAATATGTATCAAACCTTGTACATGATCATCTAGCACAACAAAAGCGCCATATGGCTTAATCCCCGTAATATGCCCACTTACTTTTTGCCCAATATGATAATCCATCATTTAAGTTCCTCAATATCATTATAACAAAAAAGCAGACATTTAGTCTGCAATCTCAATTGTTTCAATTTTAACATCTTCTCGAGGCTTATCAGACATGTTGACACTTACCTTACCAATTTTATCAACAACATCGAGGCCCTTAATAACTTGTCCAAACACTGTATGTTTACCATTCAACCATGGCGTTTCTTTGGTTTGTACAATGAAAAATTGCGAACCATTAGTATTAGGTCCTGCATTAGCCATCGACAAAGCGCCACGAACGTTTAATAACTTATCTGAAAATTCATCCTCAAAGCTACCGCCCCAAATACTTTGGCCACCCATACCCGTACCATCTGGATCGCCACCTTGAATCATAAAATCACGAATAACACGATGGAAGATACCATTGTCGTAATAACCATTTTTAGCATGAGTCGTAAAGTTCTCTACTGTTTTTGGTGCAATATCAGCAAACAGTTTAACTTGAATTTCACCTTGACTTGTTTTAAATGTTGCTACCGGACCCACGTAATTTTCTGCGTCTTGTTGTGGATGATCTATCATTTCTACACTCCTATTTGTTGGACTTCATAAGCTTCACTGTTAAAGTAAAGACAAAATAATTGCTTTTTAGCTAATTAAAACTGTCATGTCGGCACTTTGAAATCGAAAAATCCAGTTTATACTTGATCTTCCATATCAGGATCAATAATCACATCACCATTTTCAATTTCTTCTAATGCTTGACCAACTGATTTATTAGAGTTAAATGTTTCCTGTGTGGCAGGTAAACCAGCATCTAATTCTCGAGCTCGTTTGGCACCTAATGCAATTAATTTGTAACGTGAATCAACTTTTTCTAGTAATTTATCAACTGATGGATAAAGTAACATAGCTATTCTCCTTATAATGTTTTTTCAAAAACACGTGCAACACGTAACCGTTCAGCTGTAATAATTGATTTAATTCGCTCAACGGCAAACACAACTTGATCATTTTCTACAGCATAATCGTAATTAATCATTTGTTTCAATTCATCGCGTGCGGCTGTTACACGTTTTTCAATGACCTCTTGTGAATCAGTGCCACGACCAACAAGCCTTTCGCGCAAATTAGTCAAGTCAGGCGGCGTTAAAAAAATATAAACTCCCTCAGGCATTTTTGATTTCACCTGCAATGCACCTTGGACATCAATCTCAAGAAAAACGTCACGCCCACTTGCTAGCGTTTCGTCAATGAAACTTTTTGGGGTACCGTAGTAATTGTTAACATACTGTGCATATTCCAGCATGTCACCATTCGAAATCTTTTCTTCAAATGCCTCACGCGATACAAAGAAATAATCTTCGCCGTTCACTTCGCCAATTCTTGGTTGACGAGTTGTAGCTGAAATAGAGTATTGAAAATCAATGCCATCTTCTTCAAAAATAGCTTTGCGCACTGTACCCTTACCAACGCCGGATGGGCCAGATAGCACAATTAATAAACCCCGCTGTGTCATCATTTATCCTCTTTATGTACTAATGAGAACATTATACCTACTTTTCACAACAGATACAATGGTAACATATAATTTCAAACAACTGAGAATATTTGTTCCCATGGACATATATTGTGGTTATCCACAATATCCACTGTTTTATCAACAATATGATCGAACAACTATTCAAGAAATGGTAAAGAGACTTTTAAAAATTTGCTTTTTTGAACATTTGTTCGTATGATATAGATAACGAATTATTCAAGGAGTATTCTGATGCAAAACTTTCTAACACAACATCCAATTGAATCTCACAGACAACAACTTATAAACTCAATTAAAAATTTTTCAACGCCAAAAAAGCGCTTCCCTGTAAAGCATCAACTCTCAGCTGATGAAATTATTGCTCGGTTAGAATTAGCATTAAACACCAATTCACCAGTAACGATGCAAATTAACAATTCATTATTGAGTGAAGATGTAGCTAATCTATTTGGTTTTATTTACCAAAATAACCAAGGACAAATTTTAGTGCAATCACCCAAAACACATAAGATGACAAGCGTATTACCAGGGACAATACGTCATCTCTCAATTTGATAACCCTTAAAATAACAATTAAACAAAGGATACGCTTAGGCTTTTAAAACCTTAGTGTATCCTTTTTAATTTGTTGTAGTTATTCATTTATGCCAAATTTTCAAGCCTTTCGGATGACATTTGCGCTAATAATTTATTTAACGCCGTAACGTCAATATAACGATCAATATCAGAGGTATCTGTTACCATTTTCCCTAAACCTTGAATCGCTTTTTTTGACTCAAAAAATTTAAATAGGATTTGACTTCACCACCAATGCCATCTAAACTATCCCAAACTGGTGTCCAATACGACATTAAGTGCGACATAGCAAAAGAATTTAATGTATCTGCGTCCCATAACGTATGTGTTAAATTATATTCTTTTGCCATTCCTTCATGGAAAGCATACAACATGTTCATCACATTTTCACTAACAACCCCTTTTACAGAGGCTTCTTTAAACTGCTTTAAACTTTTATTAGCATATGACAATTCATCCGCTATCTCTGATGATGATAATTCATTTAATTCAAGAATTTTATTTTCAGTTTTTAATGGCTTAATTTTTACTGCTAACGCTTTAAATGTTTCAGCAATAATTGCTAAATTAAAATCATCATCTTTTTCATTTTCCGATAAAAATTTAAATTGCAGGTCATCTATCACTTGCGACGTTTTCATCATTTCAGCAACATCTTTACCCTGCCATTTGAAAAATTAATTGCCATTACGGTTCTCATAATCATTCGCCAAAAATTAATATCGAATTTAGGCGCTTGTGCAACATAACGTGCGTTCACACTACCTTCTTTTACAATAAATTGCTGCATGTCATATAATACTGGTACTAACAAAACAAAGTAACGCCAATCTTTATCATCACTATTAACCAATGATGCCTGCATCACCTCATTTAACTTCACTACCGCACGTTCATTACTTGTAAATTTTGTGAAATTTTGGTTTACCATCATAGCAATAACATCATCCAAAAAAATGATGCGACTTCAAAAGTCTCCTGATTGTACTTATCATTGTGCGTTAAGTAGTAACGTGCGCGTAAAAAACCAGCAAATTCATTATAATTGAATTCTGGTAATTTATTCTTAGAAATTAGTTTTTGCTTGCGTTGTACTTGCTTCATTTTTTTAATTTGCGCTGTTTTACCTTGCTTCATAAGTTATAAGTGTACAAAAAATGTACTTCTCCTCTCAAACAATTTATTAAATACTCAAATCTAAACTATACTTTCCATTACCAAATTCATGTAATCGGAATTGGAACACTTGTTCATCACGTTCTAAATTAGCTGTTTTAACAGTTGCCTGTTGTTTCCCCTCTAATTCCGCGATTTCAATTGCGCCATTAACTGCTGACATCACAGTAGCAAATTCTTTAGTATCGGCTGATACGTAAAAAACTTCTGCGTTACCATAAGTTGCTGATTTGCGTACTAGATTTACTGATACTTTATACCGATTCGCTTCAAATATGATATGATTAAAATTAAAATCGTGCGCGTAATGAAAGAGTGAAGATAAAAAAGCTGTTGCGTCAAACTTTTCTTTTGCCATGTTTACCGTGCGTTCTCTGTGGAACGTATTTCCTTTTAATTTAAATTTATTCTATACACCATTGTACCTATAAAAAAGACTTGTTACTACCGCTTTATTAAAAGTCGTGTCAATTATTCTTTAAAGTGAATAATCTAAAAAATAGCATTGCTATATCGTTACAGTAAAAAGATTTAAATTCGTTAGCAAAAAACTAATGAATTTAAATCTTTTGTTTTAAAATATATTTTTTGTATCGTCAATCTGATTTTTTACATCATCTGTTACTTTGTCAACCTTTTCTTCGGCAACGTCTTTCGCATCTTTAGCAGTTGTTGTAACCACTTCTGTTGCTGCTTGAGTCTCCTCTTTTGCCTCCTCGGACAAGTCTTGTAAAGCTTCTTCCAAAGTTAAATCATCTTGTGTCAATTCGATATCTTCATTACTAAACTTTTCACGTAAATCATCTAACGAGTTATGGGCCTTATCAACATAAGTTGTCGCAAAATCTTTGGCCTTATCAACATAGGGCAGCGCTTGATCAGTTAAATTTTTAACATGATCAGCCGCTATATCAATTTGATCCCCATATTTACTTTGACCTTTTGCCTTCAATTCAGAAGCTTTTTCTTTGGCCTTATCAGTAACGTCTCCCGCTAAATCAGCTGTTGCATATGCTACATCATATGCTTTATCACGCAAAGCTTCACCTGTTTGATTTGCTTTTAACTTCAATTCATTCTGCTTATCTTTTGGTAAGGCTTTAAAAGCTGCAATAGCAGCAGCTCCTGCTAAAATTCCTGCTAAAAATCCTTTTACTTTTGACATTTACTATTTCTCCCTCTTAGTTGATTTTTTATTTTTATACCTACCCATGGCAGTTTTTGTTGCCTGTTTAGCAACAGCTGCAGCAACGCCACTAACGCCAAAGCTTGTTGCTGCCTTTGCAGTTGCAAATTTATTGGTAACATTTTGAATAGTCGCATTTAATTGCGACACGGTCACTGACATGTCTGCCACTGCTTGGACTGTTGGATCCAACGTTTTGACTTTACCATTAACATCATTTAATAATGTATTCGCATTCCCAAGAATTTCATTACTTGATCGAGCAATACTATCC
>AEMJ01000009.1 GCA_000166735.2 Leuconostoc inhae KCTC 3774
AGACAACTATTATTACTATACGCCCTTTTTTCCCTTTGTCAATACTTTCTTTCTTCTTTTTGCCCTCATTCCTCAAAACGCACAAACGCCCGCGTTTGCACGCTT
>AEMJ01000008.1 GCA_000166735.2 Leuconostoc inhae KCTC 3774
GAACGTTTTCTTGCAAGTGTTTTTTTAAGTATCAGACTGAGTATTAAAGCCAAAACAGCCAATAGTGATATAAATAACCCTGCCCAGAACAGTGGTGGCGTATATTTAAACTGGATCGTATGTTTACCAGGAGTTGTATGAACAGCAATAAAATAATTTGCGACTTTACTTGGTGATGCTGATTTGCCGTCCAAAGTAATATGCCAACCCGGTGCATCAGGAATTGTTGTTATAATTAATTGTTGCTGTTTAGTTGTGGTAATTTCACCTGCTATCAAACGTTCATTTCGTTTAGTGATTTTAATTGGATGTTGCTTTAACTGTTGATTGTTTCTCTGGAACTGATTATTATCAACACGATAAAGGGTAAAATTATTTAAAACAAGTGATTGTGTATTTTTAAAACGAATGGTAACTGTTTGAGGCTTATTTTTTGCCTTTGTGACTAAATTAACTAGAACAGTGTGACGATAGGAACTAAATTGCGTAATGACTTTATTATTGATTAACAGGTCAAATTCCTTGATGGGCAATCCTGAACCAAGTGTGAGATAGTAACTATCATTTGTTGCTGGGGTAAACTGTAAATTTAATTGGGCAGGTTGTGCTTTGTTTTCTTTTGTTAATATAGCCCCTGTAATACCAGTCGGTGCGTTAACATTATGTCCGATGGCTTGCTGAAAATTTTCAACATGAATAGGGGATGTTGCATCGCCAGACAAATCTTGCCAAAGATTACCTTGATTTTGTAGGGGATTATTATATAACATAGGGGTCTTTAGAGCTTTTGAATTAGCCGAAAAAGCAATAGGTAATGCATAGGGGTTGTTTAGAACGTTACTTGTACCCTTATTTGACTGTAAGGCATATTTGATTGTGTCTGGCCGATATCCAATGAGATGCGTGCTAGGTTCACCAGCGCGTCCACGGTCGTGGTTATTTGGTGTAAGGACATATTTCATTCCGAGTAAGGCATCTGACAAAATGCTGCCATTGCTATAAACAACGTAATTATCCCCATCAGGTTGACCAAAATTGCCAAAAAAATTGGGGGTTGTTTTTGGTAGAGCAGAACTAAAGTGTGAGCCGCTATAATAATCAAGCATCATGGCATCTCCACGTGTTCGTTGAAATGTTTGCGCCACACGATACCATGATTTATCTTTTTTAAGAGTCTCATCAGCTATATTAAGAGATTTGATGCTGTTTTGGTATTCTGTATTTGTGAGATAAGAGAAACGATTGAGAGATAATATAACGTTTGAAGCCAAAGATATTGTTGTTATAAAAATGAGAATTGGGAGCCATAATCGTTGCTGCTGTTTAAACAGCAGCATTGATAATGTCAGCAGAAAAAGACTAACAAAAATAGCCACACTTTGTTGACTAATATATGCAATTTTATGAGTCATTGTGAGTGCATAAGCGGTAAAGGCAACTAAGATTAATAAAATGATGATAATGGTACTTAAATTTGGGCGCCAATTGGGCTGCCAAGAGAGCGCAGCCAAGTAAATCATGAAAAAACTGATAATAAAACTGAATCGGTAAGGATACCAAACAGGATATTGAAAACCATGGAATATTAAAGTTAACGGTGCCCACGTTGTAGCCAAAAATAACAAGACAAGAATAGTAGCACCACCTAATTTAACTGTCCAATGTAATGTTTTGGTGGTAAAAAAAGTTAGTAATGCAATTAATATAAATGCAGAAACATAGAAATTTGCTTGACCTGTTTGCATTTGGTTAAAATCAAAACTACCAGGAACAAGTTTGAATAGGAGTTTCAGTGGATTATTATCAAATTTTAATGACCAATCGGAACTGTACTGTGCCTTACCTAGTTTGAGTTGATAGTAAGTTGGTAATATTAGCCAGGCGCTCAAGGCACCACCAATAAAGCTGCCAACTACAAAGTGTTTTAAAGTTTGCCAACGCGGTTGTATTTGATTTGGCCATGTTATACGCCATATAAAATAAATTGTTATAAAAATAACGATCATGTAGGCAATGTAATAGTTACTAATAATGGTTAAACCAAGAATAAGCGCATAGCGCCAATAAGTGGGACGATTAAAAAGTTGTTCAAGTTGCAAAATAAGAAGGGGCAACAAAATTGCTGCGTCGAGCCATAGTAAATTCAGATCATTAGCAATAAACCAGCCCGAAAGAGCATAATTAATTGCGAATAATGAAACATAATAATTTTTTGTAGTTTTAAACTTTTTAAAAGATAGGCCATTGATAAACCAGCAGTTCCAAATTTTAAAACAGTGACTATTAAAATAGCTGCTGGTAGTTGCATGAGTGGCACAAATAAATAAATTAAATTAAATGGGCTCATTAAATAATATGCCCATTCACTGATCATATCACCGCCTAACGCATTACTAAAAGAGTAAAAAAACTACTCGGATGTGATATCAAAGTGTGTTTGAAAGCAGCAAATTGGTCAATATATTGTTGACCTAAATCGACTGTGAGAACAGAACTTGTGCCAAATGGGGACATACCACGATATATGAAATAACTGAGCATGACTAATAATGGTAACCAAAAACTTAGTGCTAATGGTGATATGAAAATATTTTTTTATTCATATTACTAATATAACAAATTTTCGGGGTATTTTTAGCGATAAAATGAGATTTGTGGTAATCTAGATAAGTAGTTTATTGATGAAAATGGGGTCAAACATGCAACGTAATCCTTACTTAGAAGATCGTGACAAAAAAATAACGCGAGCGCCAATCTGCCTGCGCGTTTAAATATCCTGCTTGGTATTGCATTGACATTAATGATTGCACTTATTGTTCAATTAGCTTTTTTGACGATCAAGCAAGGTGCCTATTATCAGAGCGAAGTTAATCGTAATGATGAAACAATTGAAAAAGGTAACACGCCGCGCGGTATGTTTTATGATGCGACTGGGCGTGTTATTGTTGGTAACAAGGCGCAAGCGGCAGTGACGTTTACACGTGGTACGTCAGTGACGTCATCAACTATGCGTGGAATAGCTACTAAATTAAGTAAGTTTATGACAATTGATACTAAACGGCTCAGTGAACGTTCGAAAGTTGATTTCTACTTAGCAAATAAGTCAAATAATGAAAAAATAACTAAAATTATTACAAAAAAATATAAAAATGATAAATTATCATTAACCACCGAACAAATTAATATGTATGAAGTTAGGTATGTACAAAAGCATGATTTAGCAAAGAATGTCGATCAAAATGCTGCTATGATATTTCAACGTATGAGTGGCGCGTACACATTATCCACAACATTTATTAAAGAGTCAGACGTGACAAATACTGAGTTGGCTGAAATCGGTGAGCGGTTAAGTGAATTTCCAGGCATTAAACTTGGTACGAGTTGGTCACGACAGTATCCAGAAGGGAATGAATTTAAAACGCTTGTTGGCACTGTGACTAATGAGGCCACCGGGCTGCCAGAAGATCGGTTGCATACGTTGCTTGCGCAAGGTTATTCACAAAATGAGCCGGTTGGTAATTCAAGTCTGGAAAAAGATTATGAATCCATTTTGAAAGGATCAGCTTCGCAAACACTTGTTACAACAGGCAGTGGCGGTCAAATTAAATCTTCTCAAATTAAATATAATGGACAGGCTGGGGATAATGTTAAGTTAACGATCAACGCGCGTTTTCAAAGTGCTGTTCAAAAGATACTTGAAGATAATTTGCCAGGCGGCGATGTTGAGGGAGCATACGCTACTGTCATTAATCCGTACACGGGCGGTATTTATGCGATGGCTGGTGTCGATCGTAATCATGAAACTGGACAAAAGACTGCTGATCCATTAGGTAACATTAACCATGCCATTGTTATGGGATCAGTTATCAAGCCGGCGGTATTGGCAACCGGTTTTCAAAAAGGTGTTATTTCACAAAATAATACAGTGTTAAATGATCAGGCAATCAAAATTCAGGGTACGCCAGCAATTACATCTTATTGGAACCAAGCTGGCACACCAACACCAATCGACGCGGAAACAGCGTTGGAACGATCGTCAAACACGTACTTTGTACAATTAGGTATGAAGATTGGTGGACAAACTTATAGTCCTGGATCGGCATTAGGGTTACGTCCGGATGCTTTCCAGACCTTACGAAACGGATTAGGTCAATTTGGCTTAGGTACAAAAACTGGTGTTGATATTGATGGTGAAACAGCTGGTTACCGGGGTGCAACAACTGGTGAAGCACAAGGTAAGTATCTATATGAAACTTTTGGACAATATGATTCATATACGACGTTGCAATTAGCACGCTATGTATCGGTAATTGCTAATGGTGGCTATCTTGTAGCACCTCATATTGTTGGCGCGCTGACACAAGGGCAGCCTAATAGTGATAAACAAAAACTGTTTGGACTGCAACACCAAAGGTACAAGGACAAGTTAAATTAGATGCTGGTGAGTGGGATACCATTGAGAATGGTATGAATCGTGTCGCTAATGGATCTGATGCTTGGAACACGGGTGGCGCAGATATGCACAAGCTCATACCAAAAGTGCACGCTAAGACAGGAACTGCAGAAACTGTTACTAATGGGAACCAAACGTATACAGAATCAATGGTTGCTTATACACCTGGTCAACCATTTGCGATAGCCATGGCTATACCAGGTATGAATAACTATTTAGATGGCACCAATGGGAAAATATCTGCTAAAATTATTGATGCTTATTGGCAATATGTGGAAGCAAAACCGATTCAAATAAAAAGTTCAAACTATGTTTGTCACAATAAAGGGCTCCAAGTTAGTTAGATTTATGTCTAACTTCTTGGAGCCCTTCATTGTTGAAC
>AEMJ01000007.1 GCA_000166735.2 Leuconostoc inhae KCTC 3774
ATTATTCCTAATGAACTGTTCCTGAATTAACAGTCCGTATTCAACTCATTTCAATCGTTTTGCTGACGAATTATTTTGCTTAATTAGTATAAGGAGCAATTTAAATACAACAAGAGGCTTAAATTATGACTAATAAAAATATTTTTGAACAATTGTTTTTGAAAGCTGAACAAACGAACTTACAAGTATTAATGGATAATGCTTTAAACGAAAAAGGTCCCTATAAGAAAAAAGTCTTACATGCAATTTACACGTATGCGCTGGATAAGAAACAAGACGAACTACTTAAAAATAAAGAATTTGTAATTTAAAAAGAAAGACAGTTTATGTTTTCAATAATAGTTGAAATAGTCCTGTTTATATTAGATCTATTGGCAAACTACTTGTGGAACAGCGCTGCACGCAAAAAAGAGCAATCAAAGAACAAGTAAGTTATTGTTTAGACTCAATTTAATCTAGCTATTTTATACTTAGTCCATAGTCAATCAAATGACTATTCTTTTCTCTCCCTAAATTTTTTCATACCCACATATTCTCTCTCAAATCAAAAAGACACCCTCTCTCCCATGAAGTGAACCCAATAACTTGGACAGAATAAAAAATCTGTTCAGAAAGTTATTGGGTTTTTCTATGTCAAAATATTCAAATGAATTTAAATTAATGGTCGTCAAGGAATGGCTCTCGGGTGCCAAGGGTTCAACTGAATTAGTCCAAAAATATGGCATCGGTAGTGATTATATGATTCGCGAATGGCGAGACGAGTATTTTCTGACGGGTTCAATTGGTTCTACAAACCACAAAACCTATACGCCTGAATTCAAAATGCAGGTCATTAATTATTATCTTTCAGGACACTCATGTTCTGAGACGTCACGTCATTTTGCCGTCTTTCCTGGCACAACGATTGCTAATTGGTTGAGCGCCTACCGCATTTTCGGTTACAATGGGTTAAAACCTAAACCGAAAGGCAGACAACCAACTATGGGACGCAAACGCATTCGTCCACTCACACCAGAACAACAAGAACTCGCTGACTTGAAGCAAGAGAATTATCAGTTAAGCATGGAAAATGCTGTGTTACTGTGGTAGGCAACGCGTACAAAAAATTAAAAGCCTTAGTGGATCAACGAACCGAGAAAAACAAACGGTAGTAACGTCACTAAGGCGGACTAAATCCTTTAAATTAGCTGACTTATTGACGCTGATTGGTTTGAAACGCAGTACCTATTATTATCTAGAAGCTCATCCACTCAATATGTCATCAGACAACAAAATAGCGGACGTAATCCGTCAAATTAAGTCACCACAATTCCAAACCGAATATGGGTATCGTCGCGTGACAACGTTGTTGCACGATCAAGGTTATTTAGTGAACCATAAGCGCGTTCTGCGGATTATGCGCCAAAACGTACTCCTCAGCACCACATATAACACACGTAAACGCCGCTATAATTCCTATCGCAGCACAGTAGGTCGGATTGCCGAACGTGTCATTAAACGCGACTTTCAAGCTGACGCACCTTACCAAAAGATCGTCACAGACGTCACTGAAATGCAATTAAACGATCATAATAAAGCTTATTTGACGGCGTTTGTCGATTTATATGCAGGCGAAGTCCTGTCGTATCATTTAGCCAAAACACCAACCATGACGCTTGTCATGCGGCCATTAAAAGCATTGTCAAAGCATCGTGGGGCTATTATTCATAGTGATCAGGGATTCCATTATCAGACACCGCTGTTTATTAACACGTTAAAGGATTTTGGCATGACGCAAAGCATGAGCCGTAAATCAACACCAGTCGACAATGCACCAATTGAGAATTTTTTCCATATTTTGAAAGCTAATATCGTGCATCATAAACAGTATCAATCGTTTCACGATTTCAAAGTGGTCGTGGATGACTTTATCAATTATTACAACAATCACCGTATCAAACAAAAACTCAATGGTTTGTCGCCGGTTCAATATCGGCAACTCACCACTGAGTCTGTTAGTTAATTAATTCTATTTTGTCCAACTATTGGGGTTCACTTCAAAGAGACATTCTCTGCAATAATATTTAAATCCACACATTTTCGTGTGGATTTGTTAATCTACGTGAAGTAAAATTTATTGATACTGGGCGATTGTCATCGTACTTTTTAAATGTAATAACCTTAACACCTGAGAATAGTAACTACTTGCTTTTTTCCTCAGATGATATCAGATATACCGTTTCAGTTAATTACAAACTTATAATAAAAATTGATTGCATTATTTAGCTAATATTATGATAAATATTCCAAATTTTTTTTGGCACAATGTAAACATTTCCAGAACTTCTCGTAAGCGCCACATAAAGTTGATTTCGTATTTTATCACCCAATATACTTGCACTCCAATCATCATTGCAGATATCTTTTAAATTATCCGTTAATACCACAATAGTTTGTTTGTATGTGTCACCTTTTGAATACGACCAATTAACGATCTGATAATTTTCTATGTTAATCGCCTTTAATGTACTACTTGGATAATAAAGTATTTTTGTATTTGTCAATAAATCATTATTCAGTTGCGCAGGATCTTGAATTATTTTTAAAGTATTACGCTTTTTGGCATTAGGTGATTCCAGATTAGTATTAAAATCAATATCAAATTTTTTTCGTATGAATCTAGAAACGTCAGGAGTCACACGCCAAGATGCCTTTAAAGTAACTGTATCCAATTCAATAGTCTTACCAAATATTGTTTTTAATAAGCCTCTCAGATCTTCTATATTGTGTAAGCTACTTAATTTACTTGTAGATTTCTGAGTTGATTGACTTACACCAGATTGAAGGAAATCCCCGACTAAAACAAAGTGAATATTTTTTGGTTAGTTTCATCAAATTAACCAATATATCGAATTCTGGTCCAGTTAAATCTTGGTATTCGTCTACAATGATTATATCAACAAATGTTTTCAGCTGCCTTAATACCAAGTCTTTAAATTCTTTATTTTCTTTCAAATTAATTTTGACTAAAGTTGACATACGACTTAGATACATACGATTATATTTATCAAGATAGTGCCTATAATTATCTTGTTTAAAATATTTTGGATTGTACTTTTTATTAATAAACACTTTTGGTGGCAATGCTGTTGTGAATTCGCCTTTGTATCTAGATATTCCGCTTGGTACCATTTTGGATATAAAAGGTTTTAAACACCAGTCAATCAAAAATTTAGAAAACGTTGATACTGAGCATTTTTCCAATGTTTGTTTTGAATCAATGAGTCCTTTACGAATATTTTCAACATTTCCATTAGTATATGTCAAAAAAAGATATCTTTTCATTGAGTCAAGATCATTGGTAATATGGTATGTTTTTCCAGCTCCAGCCACCGCTTGAATTATTTTATGAACCATTTTAAATCCTCGTGTAAGTACTCTGGAACTGAAATGTTTTTTCTTCAATTGACTTATCATATTCTAGTGCTGAGTCAACTTTATTATTCAGTAAATATACTAATTCTTTAGGAAGATTTTTGTGCTTGCCCCATTCGGTTTTAGAACTACGATGATTCCAAGATTTTGATTCAAACCATTCTTGGTTAGCATAAAATAATGTCGCCTCAAATGTAAAGTGTTCTTTATTTTCGGGAATTGATACTCTAACATTTTCCGAAGTATTGACCATGCTTGTTAAACTTTCTTGTCGATTGTCATTTCCGTCATTATCAGTTATAATAAGCACTTTGTTGCCCAATTTTTTTGCCACTTCAATAAATCTTTTTGCATGATCTCCGCCCATCGAAAGCAGATGAATCCCTTCCTCCGCAAGTGATTTTCCAGTTGTTACCCTAAACATTGTATCCATTAACACATATTCTGTAGGTCCTTCGACTAAAATAACTTTTTTTGCTAACATAAATTGCAGAATATTTAAATTATCTAATCGTGAGAAATAAAATGCAGTATTTGAATCCAATGAATTTAAAGATAGAAACCTATTTTCTGTTAATAAAAGTACATTTTTCAAGTTCAATCTATTCACAATCAAAGGATTATGTGTTGTCAAAATAACTTGTCTGTTTGCTTTTTCTAAATCTAGTATGAATTGAATTTGTTGTGTAGCAAGATCAAATGTCAGATGATTTTCAGGTTCCTCTAACAAAACTAGCTTAGATTCAGATTTTAATGCAATTTTTGTTTTGATAATATTTTCTACACCACTTCCTTCTTGTCGAAGTGGAATTGGACTATCTTTTGAAAATATTTCTAATGTGTCTCTGACCAAAATACGTGCTGGATCGGCTTGCAAATGTAAATCATCTCCAATTAGATTAGTAATATCATCTTTATAAAAACTCAACTGCTTTTTTAATTTTGTTGCTAACTGGCTTTGCGTTTTAATAGATAAAGAATTATATATCTGATTCTTGTAGCTAGAAAAAGAATCACCATCAGCTTTATCAGTATCAATAACAATTGATTTCAAAGGATTCTTGCGATAGTGATAAGAGCCTATAGCTGTTTCCCAACTTGGTTTATAAAACTCATAAGGAACTAATGAGGTATTATCCTCTGCTATTAAACTTTGAAGTTCTGTATTAAAGTTTTCATCAAATGAGTATTCAAATTTTATGAATAATGACATTTGCCCATCGGGGCCAATACCTGAAAAAATATGATTTGGTGTGTCATTACTCAAATTAAGATACACAATCATTTCCATTTTTGGAAGAGTAGATATTTTCGGATTTTCAATGAAAGCCCTTTCTGCATTTTTGTTCATCAACATACCATACTCATTTCGAAACCGTCTATCGTCAATTCCCTTTTGATTTAGTACAATATCTATTGCTTGAAGAATAGATGACTTACCGGCTGCATTTTCACCTATAATTACATTTAAGTTTGGATTGAATTCAAACTCACTTTCTTTGAATTTTTTAAAATTTTTAAGTGATATTTTACTGATATAATCGTTAGACACAGCGAACCTCCCCAAGGCTTTCAATAGAAGTCTGAAATTAGCATACTTATGAACAAAATATTAATTTGTAAGATATCTTTTGTTTCACATTAAACAGTGATATTTCAAATGATTTGGCACAAAATTTTACCAAATTAAGACATGGTGTGCATAGTGATAATTCAACAAAATTTGATACTATTAAAAATTTTATCACTGAAAACATTTTTTTAATTTCTTATTACGCTATTTAACAAAAAAGTTGTTAAAATTTCTTTATGTGCTTAATTTTTTACGACTGCAGATGGTTTGATGTAGCATAATATGTCACTCTATGCACAACATAATATTAGTAATAGGATTCTTTCTAACATCGAAAAAACTTACTTTGGTTATAGAAGGTGTTTTAAACTATTTTTTAAACTCTTATAAAGATGCCGAGGCAGTTTGTTGAAATAAAAGATTTCTTAATTTAAATAAAAAGCAAAAATATATTTTCCTATTTTTGCTCATATACATATTATTTGTAAAACATACAAACTACTAAAGATTTTTAATTGATAACTCTGGCCACATGGTTATAAGTGTCAATGCAATTTTATAGAAAAAGTGCGTTACTTCTTGTCACGGAATGACAAAAGGAACTTTTTTAAATGTTTAATAATGTAGTGGAAAAAATAGTTGAATCTATTTAATTTTGAAAAAATTTATTGTATTACTTATTGCTGTCCACTTCTCTTTTCGTAATCAACACAAACCAAATGGATAATATCCAGCATTTTATCAAATCCTTCAAAGATACTATCTTTTTGATGTTTTCTGATTATTAATGAAAAGTCATTTTTTGTTATCTTACGTCCAGAGCCCTTATATTTTTTTCAAACGTTCCGAGCCCGAAAACTTTATCAAGCACGTAATCAGAAAATAAATTTTCTATTTCAAAAATATTGTCCTTTGTTGTCCCCTTTTTTGAAACTACTGCAATATACAAATTGGATGTTAGATGTATAAATCCATGTTGATGTAGTTCATCATAAAAATTTTGAATTATTGGAAATTTAGAAACATCTTTCCAATAATTCGCCAGAGGCATCAGTGGTGAATCTTTTTGTACTTTTTTATACATTTCGTGATCTAGTAGTAAAATTACAGGTTGATCTGGCTTAATACCATATTTGTACATTTTATTTGATATATTCATTAATGAAGAGTTGTGGTAAAGATTGGAAATATTTTTTAAAGAATCCCCACCCTTTATAAATCCAAAGAAATACTTAGTACTTTTCGATCTTTTTAAAAAATCGACATTTAAATCATTTCTCTGTAAATTTTTAATTGCACTTTTTAAATAAACAATGTCTGTATGGCCTTCTGTAACGATAAGTGGTTTCTTATTTTTAAAAAAGTATTTATAAAATAGAAAATTCCGATAGGCCTTTTCTCTTGATGAAAATGCTTCTGGATATAAATACGGAGTACTTATTTTGCCGTTAAGCAAATGAGATTTATTATTAGGTCTCATAGCTTGGTACTCAAAACTATACCTTTCATAAAGTAAATTATTTTTCCAATCAATGTCATTTATATGTGAAAATCGTCCTTCCAACTTATATAATTTATCTCTATCATATTCCTGACCATCGATCGTAAAATGTCCAGTAGTATAAAGTGATAAAGCCATAGATCTTGTATTTTTGTAGAATTGATATGGGACATTTACTTTCTTGTTCACGCTTAATCCAGTTACAGTTTGACGAACATCTGGTCCACTAAATCGCATTTTGGACCAATTAATATCAAAGCCGTCTCTTTTAATCTGTGTTTCAAGAAGTTTTACAAATTGTTCAAGTCGATTTATAAAATTAAAATCGTTTGTAGAAAAAGTCATATCATCCGCATAACGTGTGTATGTCAATTTATATTCTTTTGATATTTTAAGAATGTGCTGATCAATTGACTGACAAATTAAGTTAGATATAACTGGAGAAAGTGAGGATCCTTGAGCTAACATGCCGTCATGACATGTCAATTGAGCAATAGCAACTGAAACCTCATTAGTTAAAGAAAATTTTTTATTTTTCATAAAAAATCCAACAACTCTACCAAAATGTAAAGAAGGGAAAAAATTTAACAAATCTATATTTAAAACAAGATTTTTATTTCGGTGTATTAAACCATTTGTGTAAATACCATGTTTTTTTTGATAAGCTTGGGATAATGGAGTAAAGGGTGCTTCCCCTTTTTCTTCATGTAGCAAATCATTAATCTTGGTTGCTAATTTTTTTGTACAAGTTTCAATGACTTTTCAGGGGCATTAATTTTTCTCGTACCACCCGACTTTTTAGTAATTTCGAACTGAAAATATTTATTATTAGCTCCACCATGGGAATATAGAACTTTTTTAAGTTGCCAAGTCTTTATTTCTAAGCACTCTGCTAAGTCGTCAATAGTTTTAGCTTCATTAAGATACATCTATTCATCTTCGCTTCTAAATTTATTATAAAAAAAAGCCAAGGCAGCTCATTGTTCACAAAGTGTAAACAACATCGGCAACATTACCCTTCGGCAATGAACCCGTAATGAATGTTACTACCATTGTTGTAAAACCCCTCGATTCAAAGGGTGAAAATCCAACCTTGACTATAGATATTGTATCATATCAGTCTAAAACAACCATGATTTCTTTAGTAGACTTTTATTTAGATGACTTTACAACTTTCATCTTATTTGGCACACCCAATCGATTAATAAAATTAATTCACTGTTAATATCTCACTTCTTCGATTTTGATGACATAAGCTTTAGGCGCAACTTATATGCCACTATAAGTGCTCATCTCATCGGTCTTATGATTTTCTTCAACACAGTACCAGACTTTTCTCTCTGTACCTGCGCTTGATTGATAGCTGATAATCATATAAAATTAGGTTATTGAAAATACTTTAAATTCTGATTCTCATTACTAACGTTGTCGAAGGCATTATTTTATCAATCAAGAGTATATTTAGTTTCCAATGTACTGAAACACAGCTAGTAAATTCTAGTTGTGTTTTTTGTGCTGATTTTTAATGTTAATACTTTCTTAATAAATACTCGTATTTGACAAAAAGAATAGGCACAAGGAATGTTACAGAAGTATTTCAACTCCTGTTTCACACTTTATGCTTATAAGTTTATACTTTAAGTGCAAGTTATTTACCAGATGTTTAATCAATTGGTAAAATTCCGGAAATGTTTTTGTAATTTTACTGGTTGATTTTTTCTTTGTAAGACACTTCTTGTTTTATTGTACCAATAATGTCATACACAAATGTTAAATCACTGTCCACGGTTTCTAAAGCTTATTTTAAGGCTGTTTAACATCTTGATTCCTCAACTAAATGGCTAAAAAAATACAGATACTCAGTTGATTTGCTGCGTATCTGTATTTTTTCTGAAAAGTTTTGTCAGTTATTTAATGACTGCAAAAACTTTTTACGTTTTTCGTTTGTTGAATTATTAATATTTCCTAGGTGTTTCCAGGAAAATTTTTTTACTCCAATTTGTTTTAAAGTAGACCTAACCGATCCGTTAATACAGTTTCCAGAAAAATATTTAATATAAAATTTGGGGGAAGTTGACGTTGTAATAACTTCTGCTGAATAAATATTTGTTAAAAGCCCTTTTACACCTGTTCTTCCAGAAACATAAGCAAAATTCATTTTTAACACTTTATCAAAGAATCCTTTTAAAATAGCTGGTATATCATTCCACCAAATTGGTGTAATGATAATTAATCTTTTAGTTTCTTTCAATTGCCTTTGATATTCTTTTACTAACGGATCCAATGTTTCGCCAGTTTTAAAAAGAGATAATTCTTCAGTAGAATATACTGGATTAAACCCATCTTTGTAAATATTGATGAGGTTGTAATTAATTTTCTTCTGTTTTTTATCTGATATTATAGTATCTAAAACTGCATGATTATAGCTCTTATCATATGGATGTACATAAATAATTGTGGTTTTATTGTTCATAAGTAATTCACTTTCTCTATTATTTATTTAACTTTTAAGGCTTAACGTGTAAATTTTTATCATATCTTGTATATAAGCTTCTAAAATTTTGTTTTTATTGTTGCTGTTTATTCCTTCAGCAACAACAGCTAAACCACTTATATAGGACCATAAATTTATTATATGTTTGTTATAGTTGTTAGTGACTCCGTAATAATTCAGATATTGAATCACTGATTTTTTAAAAAGATTAAAACTATTTTGCTCATCAAAATTATCAATGTGTACACTAGAATCTAATTCAACATGGCGTTCGAATTCGCTATAAAAAAGAAATTCAAAGTAGTATCTGTAGTTTTGGGAATATAGTAAAAAACGGACGCCCATTTGTGTTAATTTTTCTTCTGGATTTGCAATCGATTGTTTAGATTCTGCATTTAAAAAACAGTAAAAGTCATATGAGACCTTTACTAGTAAGGCTCCCATTAAATCATTTTTCCTTTAAAGTGTCTATATATAGATGGTGAACTAACATTGCAAAGTTTTGCTATTTCCTTCAATTCAACTTCTTGAAAGCCTCTATCATTAATTATTTTTAAACCTTGTTTGATAATTTCATTTTTCAAATTCCCATGATGAAAAAAATTTTTTTCACTCATTTTGACGTCTCCTTTAATTGAATAACAGATAATAGTGTGAACAGTATTGTAGTTCCCAATAATATAATTGTTATATCAATATTTGTCAATAAGTGTCCAAATACTTCAACTTTTATTCCCATATACAATTTTAATTGATTAATTGTGGATATGCTATCTTTTTGAGTAATATTTTTTAAAGGAGAATCTGCCAAAGCACTTCTTATTTGTGCCACTCCATAAGTTGGTGGAAAAAATTTCATTAAAAATTGAACATATTTAGGTAAAGCACCAATTGGTAAATAAATACCTGCAAGAAATCCTGTTAATGTTCCGACAATGGTTGATATTGAGCTAAAAGCAGTAACAGATTTGACAAAATTTACTATAAAAAAAGTCAGACTAGTTGAAGATAGTATATTTATAATTACATACAACAGTAATAATGGTAAAGAAGAAAAACTAATTATTGTATATCCCAATATTTTCATTACTATAGTCCAAAGTATAAATGCAATTAAAGTAATAATAAAACTCATTATCCAAGCAGCAATAATATAGCTAAGAACGATAGATAATTTTGATACGGGACTAACCGCAAAGCTTTTAAATATTTCTGTTTCATCATCCTTGACTTTAACCCCAAATATACCTAATGATACTGTTACTGAACTAACAATAATAATACCTGATAAAACCCACGTATTAACAAAAAGAAAATTCCCAGTATTGGCTCCTATTGTATTGTTGATTGTTGACTCCAAATAATTTCCTAAAAACAGTACATATAATGCTATTGTCACCAATATTGCTATTAAAGATGAAATAATTGTTCCCTTATCTCTAAAATAGATTTTTAAATGTCTACTAATCAATGTAACTCCTCCTCAGAACGTTTCAAAATGTTTAAAAAGGCATCATCTAAACTGCCTTTTTGAAACTCAAATGAATCTATTAAATCGCTATTTTTTTTCAGTTCTTTACTAACTTCATCTATACTGGGGTTTTGAATAATTACATGATCCTCAAATTCTTCAAATTTTATATTTGATTTTACCAATGAATTAATGAGATTATCTTTTACATTATTTTGTGGATATATTAAAAATTTATCACAAGAATATTGATTTTTTAGCTCTAAAGAGGACCCCTTCGCAATTATTTTACCATTATTTAATACCATAATTAAGTCAGAATTTTTGGCTTCTTCAAGATAGTGTGTGGTTAAAAAAATGGTCATTCCAAGATTCTTTTTTAGTTCCCATATAATTTCCCAAACTCTCTTTCTTGATTTGGGATCCAATCCAGTAGTTGGCTCATCAAGTAATAATATTTTAGGATTATGGAAAATTGCTCGAGCAATTTCAACTCTTCTTTTCTGCCCTCCTGATAAAGTTATAAAATTTTGATTCAAATACTTTTTAAAATTTAATTTATTTGCAAGTTCATCTAATCTTTTATCAAACTTCCTACCCTTTATTCCATATAAACTGGCTCTAAACTTTAAATTTTCTGATACAGTCAATAAATCATCTAAAACATTTTGTTGATAAACAATACCTATTTCCCTTCTAATTTTATTTTTTCAGTTTTAACATTTAATCCATCAACATAGGTCTCTCCACTTGAAGCATTTAAAACTGTACAAATAATGTTAATTGTAGTTGATTTTCCAGCGCCATTGGTCCCTAAAAAAGAAAATAGGGCTCCTTTTTCTACATCAAAGCTTATGTTATCTACAACAATAGTATCATTATATTTTTTGTTAAATTATTTACTGATATAATTGAGTTCATCATTTCTCCTTTTGAGAAAATACTTTTGTATAACAAATACAAAATGTATCGACATACCGAATACTTAGAAATAATTTTTTATTTTTAAAAAATAATTTTGTTTTAAAACTATCATCTCTGAATGATACAGATACTTCCTTTTCACTTATTAAAAAACTTCAAGTCCTTTAGGATTTCCACTTAATCCTATTCCTAGTAATTTTCCTACTGCCTCTTTTATGCACCATAAAGTCGTATAACCTCTATCTAAAAAACTGTTGTGGATAAATTTGAGAAAGATATTCGATTTCTTTAGTAGAAAAACTAAAATGCAAAAATAAATCAGAAGAATTAGAAAAAATATTTTCTATATCAATTCCCACTTTTACGTTGGAATCTGAGAATATAACACCAACCAATGGATAGCAATAAGAAATGCTAACATCTAAGTTAGTAGATACTCCCTGATTGAGGACAAAAGGTTTACCTGTAATATTTTCTTTATTAAGAATTTCAATATCATCACTATTCGTTTTTAAAACATTACTAATTGAATTTTTTAGCAAGTGTCTTGATAATATTATTGAATTTTTTCGTGTTGTAGTATTTTGCCTATCAATTTTTTCTTTTTCACGTTTTGTTAAACTACCTCTCATACCTTTCAACTCTTCAGCAGTATAGTCAGAAACATCTTTCAAAATGTATTCTTTATTGTTGAGAGATACAATATTAAAGTGCAATATCATAATCTGAGACCTGTCCAACTTTCGTTAAATGCATTTTTTTAATGGAAAGGAGTAGCTCTTTATCTCTATAAATATAACCATCATAAATTACTTCATTATTTTCTTCACCTATTTTTTTAACATATACCTTTAGTTGTTCACCGATTTTAAAGTTACCGTATTTGACTGTTTCAGAAATATGTGTGGGCACAACAGTAGAACCATTTTGATGAAACTCATTTAATAACATCAGTCTGCCAAAATTATCAATGAGAATTGGATTTATTTGTGAATTAATGTTCTTCAAGAATGTGAAGACACCACTTTCATCTGTTACAATAATGTTTGCTCCCGTAATATTTTTATTAGAGTCAGTTCTTACATTGTTGATATTCTGAAATTCTGGCCCAAAAAAATATTTTCTTTTCCTTTATCATAATATTTGTAAATATCTAAACTTTTCTCCATATCAATGTTATTAATTTCAATTAAATCTGTTTCAAAATTAGCTGGAGTTATTGGTATACTATTCTTCTCCATCTCTATAATTCCTGATGAGTTTACAATGTCGTTTTGTAAAACGACACCGTCTATATTTTTAAAATCGGAAGTAATTATCATTTTAATAATTAGTTTATCTTCATTTTGAAATATAATATTCCCAGTAATTTTTAAATCAACCGTTCTGGTTGGATAGACTTTTATAAATCTCATAAAATTAAAATCACGAATTTTTGTAATCCGAAAACCATTTTGTTCATTTAAATTTAGATATAAATCTGCTAATTCTGCAGCAGCTTCAATATGAAATACTCCCGCTAAAACGTTCGTCCCATTAACAATATGTTCTTGTAAATGTCTGTCAGTAGTTATAGACAACTTTCTTGTCGCTGTGATTTTATTTTTATCAAAATATTCAACCTTTTCAATCATTGAGTATTTTTCTCTATCAATAACGATGTTATCATCATTGATTATGTTTTTTTTGGACTGATCTGGCTGTACATCATCAAGTTGACCTAACGGCATATTCTTTTCTCCAAGATGATTAAAAATAAGAACCTCATTTAGATTTTGATATAAGAAAATTTCTTCTAAAAATCTTTGTGTTCCCTCAGATACGGAAATAAAGGATAGTCCTCGTTCATATTTTTGAACTTTTTCAACGTCATCATTCATCGCCATACCAACTTCGTCCCAAGCTGGCCAACCGATTACTATACTTTTAGTATTTGTAAGACTATTAATGTTATTAGAAATCTTCACTAATAGGTCTGCTGCTGCCGAATAATCTACCTGTCCATCCATTCCAAAACGACCACTAATTGAACCCATATGAATAATGAATTTGATTTGGCTTTGTGTAATAAAATACTTAAATAACATAAATATTGAATTTGATTTTACTTTTACGACATTTTGTGCTAAAAGTTCATTCTTAGCATTAATTTTTCCAAATGATGGTAGTCCAGCTCCATTAATTATGCCACTGATACGAATATTTTTATCATCTAAATGTTGCTTTAGTTCTACAACATACTTTTCTTTTGAAAAATCGCACTTGATATAATCAAATTGAATTTTTAAATCTGTTAAAATTTTAAGATTATTAAATAAGACTCTGGCATTTTTAAGCTTTTCATATTCAAATACAATTTCTATAACAGAAAGATTTGGGTCTATTCTCTTTCTCTCAACCATAAATTCTTTCTTGTATTTTTCAAACTCAATTTCTGACATTTGAATATACGGGTTATTTTTTGATGGTAACTCAGTTCTCCCAGTTAAAATAAGTTTTGTACCTGTAGAAATAGCTAATTTTTTAGCGCATTCGTATGTAATACCTCTACCACCACCTGTAACCAGAATTACTTCTTCATTAGATAATTTAAAACTTGTAGTAGAGACGTCATCTTGAACTTTTGAAGTAATAACTCCTTTTCTGACATTATTTTTAATACCTATTTCGATTAATTTTCCATAAGTTGAAAATTCTTTCAATAAAATATTAGCAACTTGCTCATCTGTAAGATTATCTGATTCATTAATATCTACTACCTTCGAAATAAATGGTCTTAATTCTTTTTCCAACGCTTTAATGAAACCAGTAACTAGTCCTCCTAGTGGATTTATTGTTTCATGATTTTTATTTTCTAACCCAAAATAGTCACCAATATTTGTTGCCCCAAAATAAGCTGTATTGCTATTATTACTTAAAAAATCATAGGAAATTTTACTTGTATAAAATAGACCATTATAAATATTTAATGTTCTATTCTCCCATTCATGCATATTTTCAAAGTCATTAATTGATGAAAATTCTGTTATTCCTTGTAAATTGATAATACAATCTACTTTTCCCAGAAGAGTAATGTTATATTCAATAATACGCTTTAGTTCTTTGGTATTTTCAAAATCAACTTCTAGTGGTGAAATTGTCGTAACTTTATTTTTTCAGAAAGCTTTTCAGAGAGCAGTTTACCAATTACACCTTTCTTGGATTCACTAATGATTAGAATGCTTTTGTCTTCTAATAAATATTGCATCTCATGCTTTTGACTAAAATTAATTGTTTTTGAAGTGTAACGATTCATATCATAGAACTCATCAGGCTGTATTATTACATTCTCATCAGCCTGTATTTCAGTATTAGTAATACTCTTTTTAGCCACTAATGCAACAATTTGCGAAATTGTTCGAGGATTTTCACTATTATCAAATTCTGAGTCACTAATTGTGAATTCATCTTTTACTTTGGCCAAAATTTCTGCTTGTTTTACTGAGTCAATTCCTAAATCTGCTTCAAGATCTGCGTCGTCTTCTAATAATTCTAATGGATATCCTGTCTTTTCACTGATATATCCTTTTACTTTATCACTAATCTGTTCTGCATTTTCTTCTTTAACTGATGTTGCATTTTCTACGTCCGCTAGTGAATCAGCAGTTTTTATGAGTGCAACAATTTGCGAAATTGTTCGAGGATTTTCACTATTATCAAATTCTGAGTCACTAATTGTGAATTCATCTTTTACTTTGGCCAAAATTTCTGCTTGTTTTACTGAGTCAATTCCTAAATCTGCTTCAAGATCTGCGTCGTCTTCTAATAATTCTAATGGATATCCTGTCTTTTCACTGATATATCCTTTTACTTTATCACTAATCTGTTCTGCATTTCCTAACTTAATTAGCAATTCATCATTTTTTTGGAACTGGAGTTTTCATACTCAGGTACTTTATTTAAAATTAGTGCATCAAAACTAGTGTATTGCGACTGACTTTTTCTATTGTATTTTTCAATAATTTGTTCCTGAGTCTCACTAGATAATGCTAGTTGTAAACCATAATTAGATTGAAAATCATTTGTTTCAATTGATTTTTTAATAATGTCAATTGGATAACCTGTGACACTATTAATAATTGCGTATAAACTATGATTACTATCTTGATTGTCAATCATTGATAACTTTACCTCTGCTTTTTTCAATGTTACAAAATCATTTTCTTTTTTGAATTTAAGTTGATGCATGTATATTCTTTTCCTTTTAATATTTCGTCCACAATATTAGTCATAATTCTATTGGAGCCACATTCAAAAAATTTTTTACATTATAGTTATTATATAAATCTTCTATTATACTTTTAAAATTAAATGGCTCAATTAATTGATTTCCCAAAATTTCAACAATATTAACAAAATCTTTTTTTAAATACAGACGTGATAAAATAGTTGAATAGATATTAATTGAGGGTATTGTAAAACTAATCTTTTTAATTTCTTGTTGATATTTTCCTTTGATTGACTCTAAAAGCGCGGAATGAAATGGATAAGGAACAGGTAAAATATATGAAACTATTTCAATACTTTCACAATATTTTTCAAGTTGTTTTATGTCTTCCTTTGTTCCGGATATTATTTTTTGAGTTTGTGAATTTACAATAGCTAATTCTAAGTTATCATGTAGAAACAAATAATTATTTATTGCTTTTTCTTCTTCGTTACTTGATAACTTTAATGAAATCATTCGACCCTTAGATTTTTCATCCAAGAATTCTAGACATTTTGCTCTCTGATAAGCAATTTTTATAGCATCTTTAAAACTAATCACACTTGCTGCACATAATGCTGAAATTTCTCCTAAACTATGTCCTAATAAAACGTTTGGACATACTCCATATTTCTTCTTTAAAATTCTAAAGTAGACTTCATTTGCAATTATAATTGCAGGTTGCATTAGAGTTGGAATAGTATTTATTTCATCTGTCTTTAAGCGTTCCCAGAAAGGCATTCCAGCAATTTCTTTATAGTAATCTTCCGACTCTTTAAGAACTTCGTCAACAATTTTATGCTTTCCTTTCAAATCAGAAAGCATGTTAACATACTGAGAGCCATGGCCAGGGAATATTACAGCTTTTTTACCGGATATATTTCTTTTCAAATAAATTCCATTATCTTCTAACAGTTGTATTCTTTCGAGAGCAATTTCTTTTTCCATATTAATTCTCCCTAATTTATTAATTCATGTTTTCTAAAGATTACTTCGATTTTTTGCAAAGCAAAATCAATTTCTTTTCCACTGAGAGAAGCTGTAATTGTTGCACGTAATCTGCTTTCATTTTTTGGAACTGAAGGAAAGACTGCGGTAGCAATATACACTCCTTCTGATAGTAATTCCTTAGTAATTTTCATATTAATATCATCGTTTCCGACATAGATAGGAACAACGGGGGAAGTGCTGCCCATGGTATTCAAACCGATCTTTTGAATTCCACGTCTAAATTGTAGAGTATTCTCCCATAACTTCTCTCTTCTCCAGCGTTCTTCTTTCATAACTTTTAACGCTTGCAAAGTCCCTGCAACGGCTGAGGGTGGCATACTTGCGTTGAAAATGTATTGATGTGCATTATGTTTAATATATAAGGCTGTTTTTTATCTGTAGCTATACAACCACCGACGTTTGCAAGAGATTTACTAAAAGTAGTCATCCTCATGTGAATTCTGTCTCCAACTCCTTTAAGTTCAGATACCCCTTGTCCTTTCTCACCAATAAATCCAAAGGAGTGGGCTTCATCTACTAGAATGCTTGCGTCATATTTTTCAGCCAATTCAACCACTTTTTCTAAAGGTGCAATATCTCCCTCCATTGAATAAACGCCTTCAACGATAATCAATTTCTTTTAAATTCTTTATTGTTTTTTAAAATATATTCAAGCTTATTCATATCGTTATGCTTAAATATTCTCACTTGCGCATTAGACATATTGATTCCATCTACTATACTCATATGGTTAAACTGGTCTGTTATTATCACAGTCTCTTCATCTGCTACAGAAGAAATTGCCGCTAGATTTGCAAGGTATCCAGCACTTAAAATAACAGCAGCCTCGGTTCCAAAAAAATTAGCACATGCTTCTTCTAATTCTGTATGTAGATTAGTAGTTCCATTGTGAAGCCTAGCACCACAGGTCCCAGTACCATATTTAGTTATTGCTTTTTTAGAACAATCAACTACATCAGGATGAGTTGCAAGACCAAGATAATTGTTTGAGGTCAGCATAACAACTTTTTGTTTTCCAACAATTGATGTTCCACACTGTGCCGATGAAAAATTAGGCTCGAAAACATACATCCCAGATTCCTTACCTTGAATGACATATTTGACCATATCTTCAATCTTTTGTTCAATTTTTTTACTCTTTATCACTTTATTATCCATTAAAATATTACCTTCTTAGTTAACTTAATCTTTCTTTTCAAATCTTCTATATCTTTATAAACGATAGAAAGTTCGGATTTATCATTTGATAAATATTTTATTTTTCTTTAGTCAATGTGTCTTCAACAATTGAATATAATGTATTTTTTGTAAGTCGTAATACTGATATTCTTGAACCCTCATCGTTAATAATTTCTTGTAATAAATTATTGGGGTTACATTTTATTCTACTTAGCATCTCAAAAGCTCCGCTAGCACCAAGGTAATTATTTTTCTTTATACTCAATGTAATTGGTTTACTCTTTTTTTAGTGAACCTTCCTAAAATTTCATCACTTGGGACTACATCGTTGTCTCTCTTTATAACAAAAAAGCATGCTCCATCTTTTATTTTATCTTCTTTCATCGTATCGTGATTCTGCTTTATAAATACTTGTTTATATTCGGGCATTGTATTTCCATTAACGCCCCCAACAACTATGAAATCATTTTCACCATTAATTAAACTTAATACCCCTTGATTTAATGCAGTTGAGAAAGAATTTACCCCAGCATCATAAACCGCGTTACATCCTTGTATATTGTGATAATTTGAAATTCTACTTGCAATGATGTTGTCCATAAATCCAGGTAAACTGTCTTCTTCAATACTTTCAAATTTATTTTTAAAATTTAACTCAGCATTATTTAGAATATTATTTGAAAGGTTACGGCTATTCTTCTTTAAGGCTTCCTTTAAGGCATTAGTATATTCAACACTTCTTATTCTAATATCGGAGTAATAGGCATTTTCAAGTCCCATAGATGCACCAATGTAAACTCCTACTTTATTTTTGTCTATTTCAGCTAAATTATCACCAATTGCTTTTGTTGCTGCAATTAAAGCTATCTGTTGAGAATAATCAATTTTATTCAGTATTTTAGGTGGAATCTTAAATTTAATAAAAGGAAATATAAAGTTTTCATTTGAAATATTATCATGTTTACATTCATCGAAGTTTTTCTGATTTTCGTCGACAATGCCAATACCAACAATAGAAAAATTTGTGTCTCCATCAACTAAAAGATTTGGTTTACAAGTGTGGTAATCAGTAATGTACTCTTCTACTAAGATATTTCCATTAATGCCACCAAAACCAAACGCATTAATTAGAGCTCTTCGTGGCGCTTCATCTCTTGCTTTCCAAGGTAGAAAGTCAACATTTACGGTTAGATAATTTTCAACTATTTTTGAAGACTTTTCAGATAATTGATTGAAATTATATGTAGGTGGATATTGTTTGGATTCCATGCTTTTTAAAACTTTTATAAGATTAGCCATACCAGCAGCGGAAAAAGAATGTCCAATCTGAGATTTAAGCGATCCAACTTTAATTTTATGAGATAAATCAGCCTCCTTGCAAAGTTTCACGATGGATTCTAACTCGACATCATCTCCTACAGGAGTACCCGTAGCATGCATTTCAATATAATCAATATCAGTGATGTCTAAATTAGCTCTTTTGAGAGATTTTTTCATAGCTAAATACTGTCCCGTAGTACTTGGCGCGTAAATTGATTGTCCACTACCATCACTAGCAACACCACTACCACTAATAACCCCTAAAATTGTATCGTTATCTTTAACTGCCTCTTTAAGCAACTTAATAATAATAGTACCTGATCCCTCACCAGGAGTTAATCCATCATTATCCACATCTAATGGTTTTGATTTACTATGTGACAGTCCTCCAATTTTAGAAAATGCTATATTCCCTGTTACACCCATGTTACCTAGGACGCCGGTGACTATACACATATTTGTTTCATTATTTTGTAATAGTTTAATTGCCTCATCGATTGCGATTAAGCTACCTGAGCATGCACCATCAACAATAAAAGAAGTGTTATTTATTCCTAATATTTTTGTAATGTCAGATATTAATGAACTAGGAAACATTCCATCTAAATTCTCAATATCAAGTTTTTTACGCAATTCATCTTCAAATTCACTTTTTAAAGTAGAGAGTTCGTCGCAATTTTCAAAATATTCAGATTTTATTTCATCAAAATATTTTTCTCCATATTTGAATAAAATATAATCACAAATATCTAAGTCTCCTAACATATTACCAATAATCAAAGAAGAGTCTTGTATATCTGTTAACTTAATTTTTGCTTCTACCATAGCCTGTAAGATAGTATACAAAACCATCTTTTTTGTTCTATTTAGACTAGATATTTTGATACTATCTAAATTAAAGATTGAGAAATAGTCACTTAAGTTTCCAGTATTGTCAATATAACCACTATTTTTGCAATAGGTCTTGTCTGAAACTTTTTATTACTATCATAGTAGTATTTTTTGTCCCATACTTCGTCTGAAACCTCTCTAATGCCTTCAGTCCCAGATTTAATATTTTCCCAGAATTTATCTACGGTGTCTGAGTTTGGTGGATACAGAACCCCATACCCAATAATCGCAATTGGTTCGTACATAGCGAACGTCCTCCTCTAGTATGTTAATCCGATTAACATTATATCACAAAAGGTTTGTTAAATATCAAAACTGTTTTCATAAGAAATATTTTTATGTCTAAAAATCAGAATCGATTGTTTCAAAATTACGGGTTAAACACTGAAATTCAATACAGCCAAACAGTTCTATGACATTTTGATTTTAAATGTAAATGATTGACAGTTATCAAATATTATAAAATGTTGAAAATTAAATATCACAAATTTCCCTCTCTATCACTCTAAAAATTTAAACGACGATGGTTTAGCATTAACAATAAAATCTGGTGAAAATAAATATGCAAGATGAAATAATAAGAATATTCGATCAATTTTCACATATTTTTTAGAGACATTGGCTTTTGGTAATCAATTGAAAACACAATATGATGGTCTAAAAAATAGATAACTGTGGCATTAATGATAAATGACAGCAATGATAACAATACTTTGTTCATTTGATTTTACAAAGTACTATTTATGATTATGACTTCTTTTTATCATTTTGCGTTTTTCATACGCGCGGCGATACCTTTGCATCGTTTTATATTCTTTATCAAATAGCTCAATTGGACTCTTACCTTGTAACACTATGCGCATCGACATCGCATTCATTTTATCAACCACTGCATCGAGCTGTTGTTGTCTTACTGGTTTAAAACTAATGCCTTTGGGAAACCAATCACGCAGTTTACCATTACGGTTTTCACTGGAGCCACGTTGCTGTGGTGATGACGGTGTGCGATAATACAATTTAATTTTGAGTTCTTTTTGAACATACTCCAAGAAATCCCAGGAAATAAATTCAGATCCATTATCAGCTGTAATTGTCCGGACTGCTTTGCCATAGCGTTCATAAAACAACTTGAATGCTTCAATCATATCTTTAGATTGCTTACTTTTAACTTTGACTAGCGCATAAAATCTAGTTTTGTGTTCAACGACCGTCATAATAGCCGAGTGGTCTTGATATTGGCCATTATTGTGTTTCATCGGTAACACTAAATCAATCTCCCTATGTCCAAATTGTTTACGCTTAGCTAACACTGGTGAACGATCATAGATAGAATGACGAACTAACTCACCACTGAGTCTGTTAGTTAATTAATTCTATTTTGTCCAACTATTGGGGTTCACATCACTCCCAGAGTGGTCTTTTTAATATCTATGAGAGTGAATTATGTATTTATCACAGTTAATGATAAAATAGTGGTAGAGGGAGTCTATTGATGAAAAAATTAAACGCACAGAAACTAATTTTCTTGATCCTGATGATTATGAGCCTTAACGTCTTGTTGACGCCTACTGATCCATTTGTAAATAAAACGTTAGCGCTTTTCGGTATCGTGCTCACCAGTTTGGCTTTTATAAAAACTAAAAAGCACACAAAAGTTTGATTGCGCTCAAAAATTCACAAAGTTACAATGTTAATGTTAATGTTAACAAATAAAGCGCTATCCCTAATTACTGTAGGGATAGCGCTTTTTACTTTTCATAACCCGCATTATGGTGACTACATATGTAAGAGTGCTTTTAATTTTTTTTGCCAAGTGTATTTAAATCCCATAGTGTTAGACACATCAAATTTGCTTAACATTTCAAATGTACGTATACTCAGCACAAATACAACCCAAATTGTCCAGCCAAGCCATCCTACTAATTTAATGACACCAAACACATCTAGCAATTCTATTGCTAATAAGATAACAGAAATTAATAGTACACTACGATAGACTGGCTTTAAATCATGTTTAACATCTTTCTTGTCCAAAAATAAGCGCATTTTTTTGTCCTCCCGTAATATTTCATCTATCGAAAATCCAAAATAATCACTTAGTTTAAGTAATGTCATAATATCTGGATAACTATTGCCGTTCTCCCAGCTGGATACTGTTTGCCTAGTAATAAAGAAATCATCAGCGATTTTTTGTTGCGTTAAGTTCATATTCATACGTGCAGTTTGTAATTTTTGTCCAAAGTTCATAGTTTTCTCCTAAACACATTATTGCAATTGTGCTTAAATAAATAAAGCAAATAATATTTGCCACTGTTTAAAGTCCATTATTTTAGCCAAAATTAATTTGGTCTAATATAGTTTCACGGCTCGCTTGATCTAAATCTAAATAAGCTAAAGTCATCGCTTCACTAGAGTGGTTTAATAATTGCATGACCAATCAAATATTATAGTTGGACTGCATATAGACCCGCTAAGCACCAGTTTTGCGCATTGTATGGGTACCAAGATAGTTAATCCCTAGAGATCTCCCACCTTCGCCATAACCTTATAAAATTGTTTCTCGGTAATATGGCCTTCTGGGTGCTGAATTGAGTGGAAAAGCCAGTCATAATAAGCTAGTAAATCAGCGTGAACTGGTTTGAGGTAGCGGGTGTTAGCTTTCCCTGTTTTTTGATCATGGATAAACGTATTTTGCTTAATCGTGCCATCTGCGTTAAACACATCAGCTTTTTTAAGCTGCATCAGATCACTGACCCGCAATAGGGTCGCTTTACCAAGTTTGAAAATGGTGTAATTACGCCGACCAGCCCGAAAACTATCCAAAAGCGTCTCCTGGACACTTTTTAAAACGTTGGAATCTTTAATCGGTAAAACAAGTTGTTGCACCATAACCTAGTCACCTCTTTTTTTAAGCGTTAAAATCAAGCCATATAGGCGTTATTTGAAGTATAAACTATAAAACAGCCCCTAACAAACCAAGTTGATTTGTTGAGGGCTGTTTTGATAGGTTTTCATAGGGGCTATTTGTTAATTATAGACCCTATCTTATTCTTCAAATTCAAATTTTGGTAATTCGTCAACTAATTCGAGCGTCCGCATACTTACGGTAATAATTGATAGCAACAAGTTAAAAATATACTTAGGATTATCACTAAAGTCGTTAGGATCATCTATAATTTTGGTTTTATCGGAAGGTTTTATTCTGTACTGATCCATATGGCAGATTTACCATTTACAATACAACTATAAGATTTTTCAAGTATATTAGATACAGCTATTTCGTCTACGAGCATATATTCATGTCTTTTTTTGCAGTATCTTTATACTGTACATCACAATTGTTATAATTAAGACAAATCAGGTGAAAAAACTAATATGTCACTAACAAGGAAATCAAATTGATGGCAGGAAATATAAAAGTACAAAAAACAGAGAAAGCTATTCAAATGGCATTTATCGAAATTGCCAGCAAAAAGGGTTTTAATAAAATGTCCGTGAAAGATATAACCGAAGTTGCACATATTAGTAGAGGAACATTTTATCTACACTATTTGGACAAATTTGACTTACTAGATCACTATGAAAATGATTTGTTAAACGGCATTGTTGAACTATTTGGCAAATATTCAAAACCATCATTGAAGAAAGCATTACCCAATAAGGATTATACTAACAATGCATTCTTTCAAATGTTCTCATACTTATACAAACACAAACAATTGACTTCTGTACTTCTTCGAAACCCAGATTCAATAATTAAAACTCGGATGAAAGAAATAATTGACATGGATATAAAATTTGATTTAACAAATCACACAAAAATATCAATCGAACTAACTATTCCGAATGATTATGCTGAAGAAATCATCCTACAAAATGTTCTGTCAATCATTACCTTTTGGTTACAAAAATCTCATCCAGAGAAACCGGACATAGTATATCAAATCTTTTTAAACTGTTTATTTCAATTCTAATTGGATCTATTACTTTCCTCTCTATTATTTTTTGCTTGAGAATTATTTTAGGTGGTTTTGGAACATGGCTAACTACTATTATTCTTGTATTGCAAATTTCAGCTTCATCTGGACTCTATCCTGTAGAACTAACAAGCGGTTTTGCACGTGCTATTAGCCCATATTTACCAATGACATACCTAATCGATGCTCTACGCCATGCTATCTCTTTGGGTGGTGGTATAACAACTGATATGATAATTATATTAATTACCACATTTTTCATGAATATTTTCATTATTTTTAAATTTCATCGTGACAAATGGCTAAAACTTGCCGTGGTAAATTTGATAGGCAGTACACTGATAAATTTGAGTTATTACGTCACTATGCAAATGAAACATTATCGATTATTAGGAAATTTTTAATAATAAAATGGTGAATTGTAAAAGCAACAACGAGGATAGTAACTATATATTTTAGGTGAAAACATTCACGAATGTTCTCTTCATTCATTCTAATGAACAATTTTTTTGACGATTTGATATTAATTTAATCTAGAAGAATTACTATTTTTACATAGTCAATTGATTGACTACTCTCTTCTCTCCCCCGCTTTTTATAATAGAAATCTCCTTAAAGAAGGAAGATCACATCAGCCAATCAATAAATTAGTCTTTATCAGAATGCTATTATGCCACAAAGTTTCACAAGCAATTAAACGCGCGGTTACAACTTTTTAATAGATTTCCCCCTTGTTTTTTAAAAAAATTCACAAAATAAAATCACATAAAATCTAACACTAGTGGCAAAATTAGCGTTATAATTTTCATAGACTACGAGGAGGATATCACAAATGCAATTAACAAATTTTAAATTAAACCAAGACCCAGAAAAATTGGTTCAATCTCATGATTACAACCTAGACCCAAAAGTGAAATACTTAATTAATATGAGTGATGAAATGCTTGAGCAAAACATGATTATGCAGGCTGTCCCAACTATGGGACTCCCAGCACTGAATGATTACCATGAATGGCTCACTAAAAATGGCTTTGATGTAAACATGCCGAATCCAACAAATAAAGCTGTAGCACCTTATTATGGCGTTAAGCCTCTTTGGAAAACTAGTCTCTCACAAGGAGTTGTTATGAAAAGTTATGATAAGGATGATTTCTTTATTGTTATGGAATGCAGTCCTGAGAATGTAGGCTTCAAATTTACACAGGTAGTTGTTAATCCTGGGGGTTGTCTTTGATTACAAAAGTAGCCTGAAATAAAAATGAATCAGACAAGTTTTATACGAATGCAATCACGATGACTAATATTGTAAACATGAACACAGAAATCAAATGAATTTGTTTTCTGTGTCATAATTTATTTTTTATTCATTCAATACAAAAATTTTCCTAAAATAAAAAATCACGTCATTTGAAGTGAATGACGTG
>AEMJ01000006.1 GCA_000166735.2 Leuconostoc inhae KCTC 3774
GTTTCCACTCGGCTTTTAATATTGAGTCCAATACTGACTTTATCTATTTGTCTCTTATTTACCTTGTCTAATTGCGGCAACATGGATCCGGTTTACCGCACGCATCAAAGCAACTCGAGCACGTAATAATTCTGCATCGTTGTTATCATTTTGTGCATGTGCAATCCGTGTTTCAGCACGTTCTTTTGCATTTTCAGCACGTGTCAGATCAATATTACCAGATGTTTCAGCACTATCTGCGACAACAGTCAACAGATCGTTAGAAAATTCAGCAATCCCGCCGTTAACAGCTAACGTTTCCGTTTGACCGTTACTTTTAATCAGCAGTTCATTGATTGTCAAAGCAGCCAACAACGGTACATGCTTGCGCATAATACCAATTTGTCCACCTTGTGTATTTACAATAGCCAATTCAATGTTTTTCTCATTATAAACTTCACCAACAGGTGTCACAATTTGCACTGTGATACCCGTCGTTGCTACAGTCGCTGTTTCATCTGCCATTTTTCAATACCCCCTTATTGGGCCATTGTTTTGGCTTTTTCAACAACTTGTTCAATGGCTCCGACATTTCGGAATGCATCTTCAGGCAAATCATCATATTTACCATCTAATATATCCTTGAACGAACGCACAGTTTCAGCAACTGGGACATATTCACCATTAATACCTGTAAATGTTTCAGCAACAGAGAATGGTTGTGACAAAAAGAACTGAATACGACGTGCACGATTAACAGTCGTTTTCTCTTCATCTGACAATTCATCCATTCCCAAGATTGAGATAATATCTTGCAATTCACGGTAACGTTGTAGTGTCCGTTGTACTTCTGTTGCAATTTCGTAATGCTCTTGACCAACAATTTGAGGATCAAGCGCAGAAGAAGTTGAAGCCAATGGATCAACGGCTGGATAAATTCCTTGTTGTGTCAATGATCGTTCCAAGTTAGTTGTCGCATCTAAGTGTGCAAATGTCGTTGCAGGTGCAGGATCAGTATAATCATCAGCAGGCACATATACAGCTTGAATTGATGTAACTGAACCTTTTTTAGTTGACGTAATACGTTCTTGCAACTGACCCATTTCTGTTGCCAAAGTTGGTTGATATCCAACAGCAGAAGGAATGCGGCCAAGCAAAGCTGAAACTTCAGATCCAGCCTGTGTGAAACGGAAAATGTTGTCAATGAACAACAACACATCCTTACCTTCGTCATCACGGAAGTTTTCAGCCATTGTCAAACCAGTCAAAGCAACACGCATACGTGCGCCTGGTGGTTCATTCATTTGGCCATAAACCATGGCAGTTTGCTTCAAAACACCTGATTCTGCCATTTCATGATACATATCATTACCTTCACGAGTACGTTCTCCGACACCCGTAAAGACAGAAATACCATTGTGACCTTGTGCAATGTTGTGAATCAATTCTTGAATTAGAACTGTTTTACCAACACCAGCACCACCGAACAAACCAATTTTTCCGCCACGAACATAAGGTGCGAGTAAATCAATAACTTTGATACCCGTTTCCAAAATTTCTGTAGAGTTGGCTAATTCATCATATTTAGGCGCATCACGGTGAATAGAGTGGCGTGGCGTTTCGGCAGAAATATCGCCGTTATTATCCACTGGTTCTCCCAACACGTTGAAAACGCGACCTAAAGTAGCCTCTCCAACTGGCACTGTAATTGCATCGCCAGTATCAGTTACTGACATACCACGTTGGAGCCCATCCGTTGAATCCATAGCAATTGTACGAACAATACCGTTGCCCAATGCCAATGAAACTTCAACTGTCAATGTTTGGCCTTCGCCCTTATCGATCTTAAGCGCATTATTGATATCAGGCACTTGTTGGCCCGCTTCAAACGCAACATCGACGACCGGACCAATCACTTGTACGACTTTTCCAGTACTCATTGTCGTTTTCCTTTCAGTTTAAGCGCGTTCAGCAACGTATATGTCGCCGAAATACTACAAGGTCATCGTTAAGATGGCATTATAGTATTTGAGTGAATATTGCTGAACGCGTTGCTGCTCATGCAGTTTTGATTTTAATTGTGGTTAGTTGTTTGTTATAAACGTGTGCGCTGACACTTTCATTTACTCCAATGCAGCCATTCCACCTGTAATTTCTGTAATTTCTGTCGTAATTGCTGCTTGACGTGCGCGGTTGAACTGCAATTCCAGACGACCAATAAGATCCTTGGCATTGTCTGTAGCTCCCTTCATCGCTGTCGATGAGGCTGCATGTTCAGCTGTTTTTGCATCAAGCACTGCTTCATACACTAGACTTTGTGCAAATTGCGGTAATACAACATTTAAAACAGCTGTTGTATCCGGCTCAATTTCATACACGCTTTGAATGTTCAATTCTGCTTTTTCAGCTTCCGTACCACCCATGGCATCCAAGGTATCACCAGTTAATGGCAAAAGTTGCACGTCACGATATTCACTAGTCAAACGATTTACAAAGTGATTATATACAACATGAAGTGCATCAAACACTTCAGTTTCATACAAACTTGTCACCGTCTTAACAACTGAGCGAATTTCATTAAATGATGGTACATCTGAAACACCGCGGTGTTCTAATATGACTTCAAAGCCACGTTTTTTATAGAAATCAGCCCCGTTACCACCAACAGCAAGGATTGTTGTGTTAGTAGTATCCAAATTCAATCGTTCCAACAAAGCATTAGTCTGCTTAATGACATTAGCGTTATACGAACCAACTAATCCGCGATCTGATGTCACAACTAATATGCCAGTTTTTTCAATGGGACGTTGTGCAATCAAAGGAATATGCTTAGCATCTGCATTATCAAAAAGATGAGCAGATACAAGATGTTCTACAATCGCTTCTAAACGAGCAGCATATGATTGATAACCCTTACTGTAACGTTGAATTTGGCTTAACTTAGCCGTTGAGACCATTTGCATGGCACTCGTAATTTGACGCGTCTTTTTAGTGGATGAAATACGACGCTGAATATCTTGCAAAGAAGCCATTGCAGCGTCCTCCTATTATTCCGCTGTTGAACCAGCAAATCCCGCCTTAAAGGCTTCGATTGCTGAATTCATGGCAGCGTCTTCAGGCAAATTCTTTGTCTCAAGGATTGTCTTGAACAAGTCATTAGCATTGGCATCAACATAGGCAATTAATTCGTCTTGGAAACGTTGAATGTCAGAAATCGCAACATCATCAATGTAACCACGTGTCAAAGCATAAAGTACAATGACTTGTTGCTGTACTGGCATTGGTTTGTGCAATGGTTGCTTCAAAATTTCAACTGTACGGCGACCACGCGCTAACTTAGCTTGCGTAGCAGCATCCAAATCTGAACCGAATTGCGCGAAACTTTCTAATTCACGGAACGAAGCCAAATCCAAACGTAATGTACCAGCAACTTTTTTCATTGCCTTAATTTGCGCATCACCACCAACACGTGAAACAGAAGTTCCAGCATCAATGGCAGGACGAACACCTGCATAGAATTGATCAGCATCCAAGAACACTTGTCCATCAGTGATGGAAATAACGTTCGTTGGAATATATGCTGAAACATCCCCAGCCTGTGTCTCAATAAATGGTAATGCAGTCATTGATCCACCACCAAGTTCGTCAGACAACTTAGCTGCACGTTCTAACAAACGTGAATGCAAGTAGAAGACATCACCTGGATAAGCTTCACGTCCGGGCGGACGACGAAGAATTAATGATAATTCACGATAAGCTGTGGCTTGTTTTGATAAATCATCATACACAATCAAAACGTGTTTGCCATTATACATAAATTCTTCACCCATGGCTGCGCCAACATAAGGTGCTAGATATAACATTGGTGCAGGTTCTGAAGGACCCGCATTAACAACAATTGTATAATCCATTGCGCCAAGTTGACGTAACGTCTCAACTTGTGTACGAACAGTTGAGTCTTTTTGACCAATAGCAACATAGATAACAATCATGTCTTGGTCTTTTTGATTCAAAATTGTATCGATAGCCAAAGATGTTTTACCAGTCTTACGGTCTCCGATAATCAATTCACGTTGCCCACGTCCAATTGGAACGAGCGCATCGATTGCTTTAATACCTGTTTGCAACGGTTCAAAAACTGACTTACGTTGCATAACACCAGGTGCTTTAAATTCGACAGGACGTGTCTTGTCTGTTTTGATTTCACCCAATCCATCAATTGGTTGACCCAAAGAGTTGACAACACGTCCAATTAATTGTTCGCCGACCGGCACTTCCATGATGCGGCCAGTACGTTTAACTGTATCACCTTCGCGAATATCATCAAAACCACCAAGAATGATGATTCCAACTTCACTAGAGTCGAGGTTTTGGGCCATACCGAATGTGCCATTAGCAAATTCGAGCAATTCACCAGCCATAGCATTTGCTAGACCATTTGCACGAGCCACACCATCACCAATATAGGTAACAGTTCCCACTTCTTCTACAGTTAGCGTTGTGTCGAACTTTTCGAGCTGTTGCTTAATTAAAGCAGAAATTTCTTCAGCTTGAATAGCCATTATTCTTCCTCACTAACCTAATAATTGTGCCTTCATTTTGGCAATTTTTGTTTGTAAGCTACCATCAATTAAAGTTGACTGTGATTTTAAAATCACACCACCAAGTATGCTTTCATCCACAACATTTTTTAAATTCACATGTTTTGCACCTGTTTTTGATGCAAAAATTGCTGCTAATTTATCCAAACGTGTTTCGTCTAGCGTAACGGCTGTAGTTGCTGTCACATCCACAATACCATTAGCTTCATTGTAACGATCACCAAACGCATCAACCACTTGCGATAAAATATTCAAACGATTATTGTAAACGAGCAGCTTAACCAAGTTCTGAATTGATTCAGAGGCACCGTTTGTCAATGTTTGTAACAGATTATCACGTGAAGCAGGATCAACATCATCAGATGTTACCACCATAACAAAGTTAGGATTGTCGTTTAGAACGGTTTTTATGCC
>AEMJ01000005.1 GCA_000166735.2 Leuconostoc inhae KCTC 3774
CTTATGACTACTTATTTTTGGAGATGTGACTGATTATGCGAGATTTAACTCAAGGTTCACCAGCTAAGCAAATTTTGTTTTTCACTATACCATTGGTTATTGGGAATCTTTTTCAACAACTTTACAATTTTTCTGATACTGTTATTGTTGGACAAACATTAGGCGTTAAATCTTTGGCAGCCGTTGGTGCCACCGGATCTATTATGTTTTTGATTTTAGGATTTGTGCAAGGATTTACGGCTGGTTTATCCATTATTACTGCACAACGTTATGGTGCTCGTGATATTGCGGGTGTGCGTAAAAGTATGGCTTCAACATTGATTGTTTCAGCATTAACAACCGTTATTGTCACGATTTTGAGTTTACTCGCTGTCTATCCATTATTAAAAATCATGCAAACACCTGCAGAAATTTTTAATCAAGCATTTATTTTTATCGCCATTATCTTAGGCGGTATTTTTGCTACAATGGGTTACAATGTTACGGCGAATTCACTGCGTGCGATTGGTGATTCACGCTCACCGTTAGTTTATCTTATTGTTGGCATGATCATTAACATTATACTTGAACTATGGTTTATTATCGGTTTGAACTACGGCGTTGCCGGTGCCGCTCTGGCAACAGTTATTGCACAGCTTGTATCAACAATATTAAGCTTTTGGCATATTTATCGTTTTTCTCCTTTATTGCAAGTTCATCGTTCTGATTTCAAATGGGATCCGGTAGATATTAGAATCCATTTACGTGCTGGATTACCAATGGGTTTCCAAAGCTCGATAATCGCTATTGGCGCACTTGTACTACAGGGAGCTCTTAACACATTAGGAACAGATGCAGTGGCCGCAACGACGGCTGCCCAACGTATTGATCAAGTCGCTACGTTACCGTTAATGTCATTTGGTATTACAATGGCAACTTTTGCTGCCCAAAATTACGGTGCTAAACAATATGAACGTATTCTTATTGGGGTGAAGCAGGCGTTATTCATGAGTATGGGGTTTGGCCTATTCATGGGAATTTTAGAAATTTCCTTTGGTGATTTTGCGGTCATGCTGTTTGTAGGCGCAGATCAGCAACGTGTACTTGAGTTGGCGCAACAATATTTCTGGGCCAATGGTGCTTTTTATTATATTCTATCAGCACTATTTATTATTCGATATGTCTTGCAAGGGTTAAATGATTCCAAAACACCAACTTTTGCAGGCATTGCAGAATTGATGATGCGAACTGTGGCAGCCATTACATTGGTCGGGCCCTTTGGCTTTTTTGGGGCCAGCTTAGCTAATGTACTGGCTTGGATTGGATCACTAATTGTGATGATTCCGGCTTATAGAAAAATTACTAAGAAACTTCGTGAACAGCAAAAAATATAAATGAACAATATTAATGATGTGCTCGTTAAGTCTTGAATAGAAAATTAAGCTGAGGTATTGTCTCAGTGGTAGTACAGGCATGTGATGATAAATTAGAAGACATAAGCTGTGGATTTTTATGGTTGATTTTGACAATGACCATTAAAGTTTCTGCAGCTTTTTTTGTGCGCAAAATTTGGTTAAAATAAGCATTCTACCATTTGGTGTAACGCTTGCTACTTAAAATTGTTGTGATGATTGTAAAAGATAATCTAGTATGTTTTAATAAAAAATTATTGACATATAAATAATAATAGTTTATATTATATGTATACTTATAAAAAGGAAAAAGAGAATATGAAATATAGTTTTGAGCAGAAAACAAGCGCTTCAATTACAGATGTATGGTCGTTATACGAAAACGTCAACAAATGGTTTACTTGGGAAAATGATTTAGAGAAAATTTCCTTAGAAGGATTATTTGAAACTAATACTAAGGGTAGTATGACCTTGACGAACATGCCGCCTATGTCATTTGAACTTGTTAAAGTTATTCCCGAGGAAGTTTTTATTGATAAAACAACTATTCCAAATATGGGAGATATTAATTTTATTCATGAGTTGATAGAAACTCATCATAAAGAAACAGTCATTAGACATTCTGTTGAATTTGTGCCTTTAAACAGAGAACCAAAAGCTAATGATTTGCAATTCATTTCTAAGATATTTGAAAACGTTCCAGCAAGCGTTTTTTCACTTATTGAGGTTGCTACTAATGATTCAAAAATTTAATTCAGAATTTAAAGATAACGCGGCTAATTCGTTAGGGTTTTCTTTTATTAAAGTTTATAACGCATGGCACACATTAATTAAAACTAAATTACGCCAGTATGATTTAACACATCCTCAATTTATTGTATTATCAACATTAGCTTATTTGACACAGCAGAATGATGAAGTTAATCAAGTCAACATTTCAAAGCATTCTGATATTGATGTTATGACTGTTTCGGTGATTATAAAAACCTGGAAAAATCAGGATTTGTTGTACGTGAAGTTTCAAAAAAGACACGAGATCAAAAATTATAAAATTGACGCAAAGTGGTTCAGACATTATTAATGAGACGTTACCAGTAGTGGAAAAAGTAGATCAGAAATTCTTTTCTGTTCTAAAGGATGATAAAAACAAGTTCAATGAGTTGCTTCAATTATTAATATTAGCTGATCGGACATAAAGTTAATATAATATTGCAGGTTGCTGAAAGACTTGTTTTGGCAATTGCTTGTACAGTCAGCTTAAGTACACTGTGATGAGTTGCTAACACATTACCATTTATAGTAAGATACGATTCAATTGTAATCAATTGTTGAAGAATAAAGGTTGAAAAATCGAACAGTTGAAGCAATGCTTTCAATGCATGACATGATAAAATAGAAGATATAAGCTGCAGATTCTTTATGGTTAGTTTTAGACAATGACCATTAAAGAATCTGCAGTTTTTTATGCAAAGTGTTCGATTTAAATTTATAATCTAACCATAAACAGTACGGTTGTTAATTATTTTAAAAATTAAATCTAATGTCGAGTAGATTTATTTTTTGATTTTTGATTTTTTAAAAATTACAAAAAATAAAGATCAGCGATTATAGTATAATTAGAAAGAATGAAGTAAATGACAGTATATTGCATGATAAACAACATGGCAATCTATAAAAATATTTAAAATATGCAAGGAGCGTTATGAATTCGTTAGTGTCATTCATTAATAAAAATGATTTGTTGAAAATTGAGTTAATGAACTATGTCTTAGAAACTGATCAAAAATTTTATGAGACCAAAACTTTAGAACAAGAGTTTGCTGTTTCTAATTATATGTTGCGTGAAATCTTAGATTCCTTGAATATAGATTTGCATAACATTTTAGATTCAGATTGGTTATTACTACAAAAAGGATTGGTTTATCCTAGATATCGTGTGACGAGATATCATTTATATAAAATGTCACAGTATTATTTTAATCTTTCGGCTTTGAAACCACTTCTTGAGACGAGGGTTTTAACAGGTTCTTTGCCAACTTATACAACGATTCAATACGATTATGGATGGAGTCCGTCATACTTCTTTTCACAGAAAAAAATACTAAATGGCCTTGTGAATGATAATGATTCTTTTGAATTTATTCAAGCTGGCTATGTTATCTATAATTATTTTGATGAGAAACCAATGTTTTCTGATCGTATCAAAGTAATCGGCCAAGAAATGCTAAAGTTTCTATTGGAAAATCATTTCATTAATGATTTGAATCAGCGGCAAAAAATGTTACTTATCAACTTCTGTGTATCTGAAATGTTGTATAATAATCAGGCACTTTTTGAAAATAGAGAAGTTGCAATTCATACTGTTGTATCGCTACCAATAATTATTACCTCTTTTATAGGCAATGATTCGGATAAAATTTTGTCAGTATTGCTAGAAATGTTAGATATTTTTGACTTTTTATTAGAAAATAAAAATTATAAGTATTCACAATATGTAAGTGATAAAATTATACTTTTGCAAAATGATATCACGCCAGCCTTAGAAAATTTTTTCTCTAAATCAACGAAGAATGAAATAGCACAGTTGAGTTATAAAATTTCAGTTTATAGTTTACGTTTTGGATTTAAAAATCAATGGTTTGTAACAAATGAAGGGGAAGTCAATCTAAATTATTTTCGTGATATCTATCCATCAATTTTTAAATTAATAACCTACCTTATTGATATTATTAACATACAAGAAACGATAGTCAATAATTATCAGCGTGAATTATTTTGTTTCAATCTTATAGGTATCATGTTTAGAAACATTACGAATACAAGCATTGATAGGGTGAATATTAGTGTTAATTTTTCAGCAACACCAATTACTAATGATATGATGATTGCAATGCTTAAAAGTCATATTAATCATGCGAGTGTCGATTTCGCATGTACAGATAAAATTGCTGATATTTATTTATCTGATATGATTGACGATGATGTACTTGGAGAACAAGTAATCTGGAAAAAGCCACCTACATTAAGTGATTGGACGGCATTGGGTGAGCTAATTGTGAAAATCAAAAAAATGAAAAGTGTAAAATGAAAAACAAACAAGTTAGAATCAGGCCTTTGTTTTATATGGCCACAGTATCTGTTATGTTGCTATCATTTAGTTCGATAACATCAAACTATAAGGTCAGTGCTAAAACTATTACGCTGTCGCAATTACTCAATCAAAACAGTTTAGCTAGTCAACTTATCTTAAATGGTTCATCTTCAGTAAATGATAGTTTGATAACACTGACATCAGATAATACTGAGCAATCAGGAACAGCTTATATTAAAACACCGATTAATTTTTCAAATGATGTTTCTTTAAATTTGAGCGTCAACATTGGCAATAAATCGCAACAACATGATGGTGGGGATGGTATGGCTGTTAGCTTCGTTCCTGCTGATCAAATAAAAAAGGTCAATCAAAAAAATGGGGGAAGTTTAGGATTAGGTGGTATCTCGCATATCTTTGGGTTTAAAATTGATACCTATTTTAATCGTTTTCCTGAGGAAGGCTCTTTTGAAGCAGATCCTCCTCAGTTTGGCCATAGGCAAGGGGATGGCCAAAGTTTTGGCGCGTTCTTTGATTCCAAAAATGAAGGTGTTATTCACACAATAACGGATGAAGCACAACAAATTGATGAGAAATTTAACAACCAGTTTAAATCGCTCATTGTTTCATATAATAGTCAGTCTAGCTCATTTACAGTTACTTATGATAATCAAGTTTGGCATTATAAAAATATGCAAAAATTTCAAAGCCCTATGTACTTGGTATTTTCAGCAGCAACGGGTAGAAATCATAATGTTCAGCAGATTATGATTGACGATACAAATTACAAACCTTTCACATCATCTGTTACAGTAAACTATCTTGATAACAGGAAAAATAATTTACTGCCGTCTACCAAATTTACTGGTAATATTGGTGAAACCTATAAAATAAACGAAGAAAAAATTCCAGGGTATATTCTGTCTAACCAATCACAAAATAGTTCAGGTATATTTAACGAAACAGATTCAGAGATTAATTTTTATTATCAACCAATGCAACACCATGTTATTGTTAATTTTCGGTATAATGATAGAACATTGCGCAAAGAGGTGTTTTCTGGAAATACAGGTGAGACAATTAATTATGCCACAATGCCTGTGCTAGAAGTTTTAAAAAATATCAAGTGACACGTAATGAATGGCCGGGCACGTTTACAATTCCTAGAACGGATCAGCAAAATTTTTATTTTAATATTGAATTATCCAAAAAAATGAACAAATTGATACTAATGAAGCATCAAACAAAACATCAAACAAAACACCAAATCAGGCAATGGACCAGCATAATGAGAATCAAGAGCCACAAGATCAAACCGTTGTTCTCCCCGAAAAAGAAAATATAATACCAGAAATAGTTGCAGCTAATGATGATCAGAACGATTCGCCCCGAAAACAACAATTAACGTTTTATAAATTTGAATTAAACAATTCTGTTAATATCATTTCTCATCCAAAAAAAGATAAATCAATGTATATGACAACACTGGATCAAGGCATGGCGATTGAAAAGAAATTAAGCCGACAAGCACAACCTAGTCCTTTTAACTATAAAATTAGTAGTTTTACAAAGGTCTTAGCAGTTTTAGCTACAACAACCACTTTTTCTGATAGATAAAAGCTTAATTTATTAAGCTTTTTTGTTTTGAATTTTTTGAAAATTTGGAGAAAAATAATGGTAATCGTCACTATATAATTAAATTATTAATTTATCATATTACTTTTGTGAAAACTTTTATTAGGGGCATACTTATATGGGAAACCGTGTTTATCAAATAGATGTATTAAAGGTTATGGCTATTTTTTTGTTATTTCAGTGCATTTTCTACTCAATACAGGATTTTATGACATTGACATGCAATCATTTTCTGCCAGTTTAGGAATTGTCTTGCGGTTGGTTTTTATAACATCAGTACCATTATTCATTATTGCAACAGGATTTTTAATGGGAACCAAGAAACTTAGCGATCAATACATTGCAAAAATTTTTAGAGTAATCATACTTTATGTCTTAGTATCAATGATCGATTGGCTTATGCAAACGATTATATTTCAAAATGATATTTCTATGCAGGATGCGCTACTGGGATTACTTGATTTTTCAACAGATAGTTATTCTTGGTATGTTGAAATGTATATTGGTCTATATCTCCTCATACCGTTGTTAAATGCAGCTTGGAACTATGATTTAAGTAAGCAGTATCATATATATATTATTATGGTTTCAACGATTTTATTTTTTTTGCCATCGTTATTTAATGGGTTAGGTAAAATACTACCTGATTGGTGGACTAATGCTTATCCGATTGGGTACTATTACGTTGGGCTTTACTTTAAAACTTACCTAGAACAAATCAAAAAAATCAATACTAAGCGGTTATTAATATGGTCTGTTTCAATTTTTAGTATGATTTCATTTTTATCTTTGATAGACAATTATGGTCGGATTTTTTCTTGGACTGATGCAAATGATTATATGGGTTACCAGCCATTTCTAGTCGCTATTCTGATTTCACTACTGATTTTAAAAATAGGCCAGCCTAAAAAACAACTAAGTTTCATAATTTACTTATTTTACTATCTAATATGACTTTAACTATTTATTTATTTTCAGATTTAACTGACAGTCTCATCTATCATTATTTTAATCACTTGGTACCTAATATTGCCTCGCGCTTTGTGTGGGCTCCAGTTGTTGTTTTATTATCATTTACACTTGCGAGTTTGTTAGCTTATGTTTTGGAAAAAATAATGTCACTTATTTATCAACGGAGGAGAGCGTAAAATGATGACCTATATTTCCGAATTGGTGCAAGATTTTACAACTTACTATCCGATATTTATGTCATTGATATGGATTATCGGTTCTTGGCTTTCTTCGTTTCATTTCAATCATGAAAAATTCAACGAACCAAACACTAATGAAAAAGTGACAATTTTAATGTCAATATTTAATGAAGAAAATAATATAGTTGAAACATTGTCATCTTTTACACAATTAACATATGCTAATTGTGATGTTGTCATAGTTGACGATAAGAGTACCGATAATTCAGTTAACTTGGTCAAAAATTGGTTAAATAAACATGAAAGTACACCAGTACGGCTAATTGAATTATCTAAAAACCTTGGGAAAGCAGCAGCATTAAATCAAGCGATTAAACAAATAAATTCGCCATATATATTAGTAACAGATGCTGATGCAATATTAGCACATGACGTGATTGAAAATTTGCTTAAACAGATGACTGATGAAACAGTTGCTGCAGTGACTGGAAAGCCTGTTGTTAGAAATAGAACAACTTTGCTGGCAAAGCTTCAAACTCTGGAATATGTTGGAATTATTGATCGGATTAAACGCGCGCAAGATTTTTTATATGGTGGCATTATGACAGTGGCAGGGGTTGTTGTGCTCTATCGACGTGAGGCACTGATGTCAGTGGCAGGATTTGATAGCACAGCCATAACTGAAGATATTGACATTACTTGGCGTTTACGTAAGAAGAATTGGCGAATTCGCTATACACCGCATGCTTTAGTTTATATACTGGCACCAGAAACAATCCACGGTTATATTAAACAACGTGTTCGCTGGTCAGTTGGTGGCATCGAGGTACTATTGAAGAATTTGAAGTGGACATTCAAAGGCACTAATAAACGGCAAAAGCTATTATTGGTTGACGTATGTTTAAGCCATATTTGGTCATGGACAGTCGTTATTACCTCTATTCAGTATTTAGTAGTCACGATTGATACGCAAACATTTTCATTACCAGGTGTTGTAATAATGATATATATTCTTTTGTTCTTTAGCATGATGTTACAAGGTATTGTACAAGATCATGGGCAATCACAAGTAGGCGTGCAAGAATTATTCGTCATACCGTTTTATAGTACATTCTATTGGATTACGGTATTAATAACAGCCATTATATCACAATTAAATGTTGCTTTTTTTCATAAGCAGAGAGGATCTTGGAGCAGTCCAGATCGTGGGAGGTAAACTAATGCCAAATATAATTATTCGGCGAAGTAATAAAATAGGCAACACAATCACGTTTGTTATCACGCTACTTGCATGGTTATTCAATTTATTTATTATATTTTCAACGTTAGCCATTAAAAGTCATGTTTATTCTGATAGATTTGTTGTATTAGAATTATTACTTGGTATGAACAGCGCAAGTGTGGACGAAGGTATTCATATTATAATGATTTGTTTAACCTTAATTATCATTCCCACACTATTTGGATTATTGTCAAAAAATGAGGCATCATGTTATGACTAACAAAAAGAGGCGTTTGGTTCTCTATATGATTCTTACAATGGTAACTCTTTTGATTCTAATGTTTTTTTCTGGGATACAACAAGGAAAAGCACGACAAAAAGTAACACAAAAAGTAGATTATTCCTATTTAAATTTTGCTGAAAAGAACAGCAATGTTAAAGACGGCGTTATCGTACTAGCTTATCATCGTATATTGAAAAATAATGCTACCGTGAGCTTTGCGCAAAAAATATCTAAAAATCCACAACTTCAAGAATATAATGTGTCTCAAGACGAATTTATCAGGCAGATGGATTGGTTAAAAAGAATCATATCAGTGTTTGGTCAATGTCACAATTTATTAAACATACTAAAAATAATACGATTCGTGGTAGACACGTTGTCATTACTTTTGATGATATTGATACAACGTTGCCAAGAAACGCTTCTCAAAAATTGGCCGAACTGAGTATACCTTTTACTTTTTTGTTATTACTGGTAAAGTTGGGCAAAATTTAGATGGGGAGCAATTGGCTTCTTGGTCAGAAATTACGCAGTTAGCGATGAAATCAAATGTTACGGTAGGGCTACATACAAATGATTTACATTACCAAGTAGATAACCACCCTATTTTATCTAGTGGGAAATTATCACAAAAAGCAATCATAAAAGACTACCAAAAATCAAAGCAAAAGCTAAAAAAGAATTGTCAATTGATCCAACAGTTTTTGCCTATCCATATGGTAGCTCTAGTAAATCGTTGACAGAATATATGTCATCGCATGGTATGGCGGCGATATTTCTTTTAGAACCTGGTATTGTGTCTAATAATATGCCAGACATTCTAAAACATGTCCCTAGATTTATCGTTACGAATTCAAATTTTACCGAACTACAAAAATGGCTCGAAGTCAAATAGTAACATGGCATAGAAATTCATTGAAATATAAAATTCATCAATTGAAAGGAAAAATGAATGGTGTCTAAAAGAATAGTTCTTTTTCTGCATTTATTAGCTGTTTCAAGTATTTTTTTGATGATGTTAGTGACTATTATCGAGATATTAACTGTCAGTAATAATGCTAATAATACTAATTTCTATAAAGTGTTAGCAACAAAACAACGTCGTTTATTGAAAAGCAAGGTAATGACCCCCAAAAATAATGCGAAACAAATAGTTATCCAACCAGTAGTATATCAAGTAAACACAGAAAATATGTCACAACAAACGACGTATGTTGATAAAATTATTATTAATCCAAAAACAGCAATCCTGTCAAGAGTTACTACCGAGGGGGGTGATCGTTTCTGACACCTGCTAACATGTGTAATGGTAATGGATAGATCACCTTTAGTATGGCTAATAATATGCCGTAAAAGTATTGGTTTGACAAATATTTTTATGAGCTCAGGTGAAGACAATCTCTAGATAGCAATAATGAATGATACGTCATTATCTTATGATAACTTGGGGAAAATGATGAATTAAATTCACGAAATATATTAAAAGGAGAACAAAGATGTTCAAAAAGACAGCAACTTTTTTTAGCTTATTAATTATTATGAGTACTTTTTTTGTTACACCGGTTTCAGTCTTGGCAGAATCCAACACTGACAATTTGAGTACTGCAATGACTTCTTCTAATGTCATATCAAATTCTGATATTCAACCAGTTGAAAAGTCGACTGAAAAGCAAGAGGCAAGTAAAATGTAGTGGCTGGGTTACCCAAAGTCACGCCGGCAACAGATAACACGATTAAAACTGGTAAAATAAAATCAAGTTCAACGCAGCCACGTGCGCCTACTATCACAGCTGGTAAAGATTGGGGAGATCAATTTATTACACATGCTGAACTAGAAGACGAAAATGGTAAGCCACAAACAAATTTCGACATTTACGATGATATGCAGGCACATTGGGATATGACAGTGCCTGCAGGTACCAATATCAAAACAGATGACACGATGACAGTGACGGTGCCGAGTGTGTTAACCATGGCTACTGATGTCAAATTCGATATCACCGATGTTGCTGGTAATGTTATTGGGCACGCAGTTGCAGATCATAACACTGGTAAAGTCACAATTACATTTACTGATTATGCCGAACAGTCTGCTAAAAATGGTATTAGTGGTAAATTTAATATTTGGGTTCATTGGGATCATACACAAGTTGAAGAAGATACAACGGTGCCTGTTGATTGGGGCAATGGTGGTTCTACTGATATTGATATTGATCCAGGAAACGACGGTCCTGATCCTGATGAAGAGTTGTACAAGTGGGGTTGGTATGATTCAAATGATCCGACAATTATTCATTGGCGGGTGCGTTTGAATTATGCCAAGGTTGATATTAAAAACGCTGTTTATACAGATTTTGTTGGTGGGAATCAAAATCTTGTACCAGGATCAATTCAAGCCTATCATGTTGAATACAATAGTGATGGGACAGACTTTACGCAATTAAATGACGTGCCCAGTTCTGATATTTTTGAGGATAGTACGTTGAAGTTTCACGTTAATCTACATGAATTAACAGATACAGTCCTTGTTGACTATGATACAAAGGCCACCGATGGTGGTACATCGACAAAATATGAAAACTCCGGTCAATTAACTGGTGAAAATATTGAGAAGCAAACCATTGATGTTTATTCACCTGATAATGGTGGTGGTGGTGATGGTGAAACCACCGAAACAATTGACGGTATCAAGACATGGCAAGACGATAATAACATCGAAGGATTACGTCCTGATGCAATTACTATCGATATTTACCAAAACGGTGTCAAGATCAATTCAAAGATTGTCACTGCCAAATCTGATTGGAAATATTCGATAACAGACTTACCAAAGTACGATGCTAACGGTAACGCCTATATTTATACAGTGAAGGAAGAGTCTGTTGATCACTATATGTCTTCTCAATCCGGGTATGATTTTACTAACACCCTATCAGATATCACGAAAATTGCTGGGACGAAAACTTGGGATGATCAAAATAACCAAGATGGTAAGCGCCCTGATGCAATAAAGGTAAACCTACTTGCTAATGGTAAGGGGATACAAACGAAAACGATTACAGCAAATGATGATTGGCAATATCAGTTTACTGACTTGCCAAAGTATGACAACAATGGTAAGAAAATCAGTTATGCAATTACTGAGGATAAGGTATCTGGTTATGAAACAGAAATAGTTAATTATGATTTGATTAATCATTACACGCCGCACACACCTATTAATCCTGATAAACCTATAGATCCTATCATACCAATTACACCAAACAATCCTGTAAATCCTGTAGTGCCATGGCAGCCAAATCATAAGTCAGTTAGTTTGCCAAACACTGCTTCGGAAAATATTGCTTGGACTGCTACTTATGGATTTATAATAATTGGTTTAATTACCATAGCTGTATGGCTGCGTCGCAAGGACAATTGATTTAATGACAGTCTAGAGAATGAGACAAATCTATTATCATGTGTCATAGAGATAGAATTGAGATACGTAGAAAGTTAGTTAAATTAAAATTTGAAATAATTTTAAAACATAGCACTAAATTTACATGTCAAGAAGCCCTTTGCTGGGCTTCTTTTTGTTCAAAAATAAAGCAGTACAAGCTATGGTTAAACAAATGTTTCCAAACTGTATCTTGTGTTTACAGTTTGGAAAATTAACGGATTCAATCTTACAATAGTTTTTAACGGTAATATAACCCGTGCTGAATGATAATCTATCTAATGCGTCAAAAAGAGCCGAGAATCAAATATTCTCAGCATCAATTTTACAAGTATTTTTGTTCGAATTTTGACATAGACTCTAATTTAGAAACAACGCATTGATGTCAATCTGTTTTCCTATATCAAGCCAGTCATAGAGGAGATTTAATAACTTATAGTAGTGAACTTTTGTGACTGTATGGCATTTTTGCATGAGCTTTCGAACGTAAACCAGCTTCTATTGACTCCAACGAGCGATTACGTGTTTCAATTGTAAATTTAGCAATAAACCAAATAGCTACAAAACAAAGAGCGCCATATATTAAGAATAATTTAGCAATACCTTTTCCCTCTGAGTTGATAGCATTAGCCGGTGTAAATGCAATAAGCAGCATAGGAAAAGTTTGAGAAACTGCAAAATTTGCTGTCCAATTAATAACTGCACCAAACGAGTTACCAAGGCCACGAATATTTAATGGGAATGCTTCGCCAATCATGACCCACATAACAGGACCCCATGTAGCTGAGAAGAATGCAATATACAGCGTCAGAGAAATAACACATACCCATGACCCAAGATTACCATTACCAGCTTGAAGCACTAACATCGCTGTTGACATCAGTAATAACGAAATACCCATACCTATTGCACCGTAGGTGAGCATTTTTTTGCGATCAATTTTATCCATTATTTTAACGGCAATAGCTGTCACAATAACATTGAATAAGCCAATGACAATATGGGATTGGAGCGCAAAATGTTCGCTAAATCCTGCGGATATAAAAATTTTGGGTGCATAATATAATACGGTATTGCATCCCATGACTTGTTGGAAAATAGCTAAACCCAAAGCCATTATTAGAACTGGGCGCGCCATAACGCCGAATAATTCTTTAAAGCCACCAGATGGAATATTTGCTTGTAATTGAATATCGTGTAGTTCTTCTTCGACCAATTTCGCATTGGGATTCATTTGCGACAGCACACGTTTAGCGTCATCAATTTTCCGTTGCGCACAAGAAATCGTGGTGATTCTGGTAATCTGAGACCACCAAAAAACAATAATGCAGCAGGAATTGCAGCCAAACCAAGCATCCAATGCCAACCAACATTTTCTTTAAGTCCTAAAAATCCGTTAGGTGAAAGCCATTCATTTGAAACATAGGCGAAGAAAATACCTGTCATAATCATTAATTGAAATAGTGTGCCGATACCACCGCGCTTATCAGCTGGTGATAATTCAGCTAAATATGTAGGAATCAAAGCTGAAGCTGCTCCTACAGCAATACCAAGAATAACACGTGACACGACTAATACAGTGTAATTGATTCCTATACCAGATCCTAATGCACCTGTAAAAAATATTATTGCGGCAATTAGTAAAAGTTTTTACGTCCTAATTTATCAGATAGTGGGCCTATAACGGCAGCACCAATTATGGCACCAAGAAGCACAGATGCTGTAATAAAGCCATCTTGAAAGGAACCTGATTTAATACCTAATTCCTTTCCTATAAAAAGCATAGCACCTGATATGACGCCTGTATCGTATCCAAACAACAGTCCACCAAGGGCACCGAAAAAATAGACAAAATTTGTTGATAAATGTCTTGTGTGATTCATATTGTTGTCTCCTAAGTATCCATTTATTTTGTAAACGTTTACATTAGTGATTATATCTCTGTTAGTTGTTAAAAGCAACTAACCTTAATGTCATTTGTCAAAAATGTTGTGTATGGCTATATTATTTTCTCTATTTAAAAAAATATGCCATTGCCTGAAGTCAGTCCGTATGTACTTTTTAGACAATGGATATTGCATAGGTTTAGTCAAAGTAAGCTTTCTGATTTATCAGATATGACATGAGGTTAATTATTATAATCTATCCAATAAAGTTAATATTTACAATGACGATAAACTCTCTATCTAATATTTACAGAATCGTGACTCAGTTTTGTTATATTTAAAAGCATAGACAATAGTTGTCTTGGTTCACATTTTATTTGTGCGATAGCATAGTAGCATTATCTTATAACGAAAAGAGAGAAGCACATTGGAAGTTAAATTTAATCACGTGACTTTGACTTATCCAAATGGCATCGAAGTGTTGCATGATATGGATTTTGATATCAATGATGGCCAACTCGTTGCACTTTTGGGACCCTCTGGTGGTGGTAAATCTACCACATTGAATCTGATTTCTGGATTATTATCAGCGACAACTGGTAATATTTACTTTGGAGACAAAGATGTGACAAAACAAGACGCTTTAGAGCGCGGCGTTGGCATGGTATTTCAAAATTACGCATTGTACCCACACATGACAGTATTGGATAACATTATTTTCCCGATGAAAATGGCAAAAATTGATAAGGCAACACGGAAGCAGCGTGCTTTAGATCTTGCTAAATTAGTTCGAGTTGATGATCAAATCGCCAAAAAACCAAGTGATTTATCTGGTGGTCAGCAACAACGTGTAGCCATTGCCCGCGCTTTAGCAAAATCACCTAATATTTTGCTTTTGGATGAACCCTTATCTAATCTTGATGCGCGTTTACGTGTGGAAATGCGTGAAGAAATTCGTCGTATTCAAAAAGAAACCGGTGTGACAACAATTTTTGTTACTCATGATCAAAGTGAAGCCATGCATGTTGCTGATAAAATAATGGTGCTTAATGATGGTCGTATTCAACAATATGATGAACCACAATCATTATATGAAAATCCAAGTAATCAATTTGTTGCTAATTTCATTGGTGAACCAGCACTCAACGTCATATCGGCGCGCCAACTTGGTCCGGGAGTGACGCAATTGTTTGATGGGGAGGTCGCGACTATTGGTATTCGTGCTGAAGCACTGACAAATGAAGTCAAAGAACCTGCAATTAAAATGCAAGCGATTGTTCATGAAGTTTTGTCATTTGGACGTGATCATCAAGCAACTATATCTGTTGGTGAAAACCAATTAATTGCGACTGATGTGACTACAACAGCGTTAATTAATCAAGAAATGACACTTTTTGCAGCGTTAAGTGGGGTTTATGCCTTTGACAAAGAAGGTCAGAGGCTCCCGCTACGGGGTGAACGCACATGATGCGCAATCAGAAGACGACTTGGAAACAGACGTTAAAAGGTTGGTTGTATGTTTTACCAATGTTAATCATCGTGTCAGTTTTTAGCTTGTATCCGATTATTTCAAGTTTAGCCATGAGTTTTTATACGCAGTATAACTTTTTTACCAATCAAGTAATGGCGCTTGGGTTTGATAACTTTAAATATTTGTGGGAAGATCCGTTGTTTCATGCTGCTGTGTCCAATACATTAATCTTTGTGATTGGCGTTGTCCCTTTGGAAATCGTTATTTCTTTAACAGTGGCTGTCTTGTTGAACCAAATTAAATTGTTTGCTGGTTTTTTTCGAACGATTTATTTTTTACCATTTGTGACTAGCATCGTTGCCATTTCAATGGTTTGGAAGTGGATTTATAACAAAGATGCAGGGTTGTTGAACTACTTTTTAAGCTTTGTTGGTATTCATCCAATTGATTGGCTAAATGACCCTAATTGGGCATTACCAGCGCTAATTATTCTTGCCATTTGGAAAAGTCTAGGATTTAATATCATGTTATTCCTGGTTGCCTTAAACAATGTTGATAAACGTCTATATCGTGCGGCGACTTTAGACGGTGCTAGTATATGGCAACGCTTTTGGCATATCACGGTACCAATGATTAGTCCAATGACATTTTTGATTACGATTAATGCAGTCATTGGATCATTTAAAGTGTTTGATGAGATTTTTCTTTATTTGGTGGGCAAGCAGGTCCTGGTAATGCAGCGATGACAGTTGTTTTCTATCTTTACCGAATGTTTTACGAACAAAACAAGTACGGTATTGCCGCAGCGGCTGGTGTTGTATTGTTTGTCATGATTTTAATTGTGACATTATTGCAAATGTGGTTTAGCAAAAAGCATGTGCATTACTAAAAGGAGTTGACGATGAAAAAATCATATCAAACACAATCGTTTATTTGCTGTTAGTAGTTGGTGCTTTGACAATGCTGTTGCCATTCTTTTGGATGGTGTTAACGTCATTTAAAACTGGATTTGAAGCGTTACAGGTGCCACCAACATGGCTACCGAAAAAACTACAGGTTACAAATTGGATTTCTGCCTGGAAAGCAGCACCATTTGCGACGTATCTACTAAATTCGGTGATTGTATCGTTTATGACGACAATTGGTCAAATCATTACAGCAATTATGGCAGCTTTTGCATTTGCCAAAATGAATTTTCACGGTAAAAAAATACTTTTCACAATCTTACTAGCGACCATGATGGTGCCGGGAGAAATGTTGATCATCCCTAACTTTGTGACCTTATCACAGTTACATATTGTCAACACATATGGCGCTTTGATTTTGCCATGGTTAGCCAGTTTCTTTGCAGTCTTTACCCTACGTCAGTCATTTGCAAGCGTACCTGATCAGTTGTATTACGCTGCCAAACTTGACGGTGCTTCGGATTGGAAATTTTTATGGCAAATTTTGGTGCCTAATGCTAAATCATCGATTACCGCCATTGGTCTTCTACAAATTATTGGTTCATGGAATTCATTCATGTGGCCATTAATTGTAACTAATACAGATAAAATGAGGACGTTACCGGTTGGTTTGCAAGCATTTAGTTCTGATTCGGGTGTTAATTATCCTGAATTGATGGCAGCATCGACTTTTGTCATTTTGCCAATGGTAATTTTATATCTGTTCTTAAACAAGTATGTTGTTGCTGGTATTTCTGGTGGGGGAATCAAGGGTTAATTTACTGTCCACATTTTGTGGGTGGTAAAAAGATGTCATGTTTAATAACGTCTTTTTACTGCTTATAAAAGCAGCTAAATTTTTTTGGGAACACGAAAGGAAATATGTACACATGAGTACTGGGAAGAAATTCGCAGCTTTGGCTGCTATTACAATTATGGCAGGTTCATCTTTTGCTGGCTTGTCAGCAGTTCACACACCAACAGTAAGTGCCAATACTGTTGCCAGTAAGCCAGTAAAAGTAACGTTCTGGCACGCCATGGCTGGCCCTTATAAAGACGCGTTGCAAAAGCGTATTGATGCTTTCAATAAATCACAAAGTAAATATGAGATTGTTGCCACTGCTCAAGGTGATTATACGACTTTGAACCAAAAAATTATGGCTGGTGCTAAGTCTAAAACATTGCCTGTTATGGCCCAAACAATTTACACACAGGTACCTGACTACGTTAAAGATGGCATTGTAACATCACTTCAACCTCAAGTTGATGGTAAAAATGGTTTGTCAAAGAAACAATTAAACAATATTTATCCAGGTTTCTTGCAACAATCAAAATATAAAGGTGAGTTCTACTCAGCACCTTTTTCAGCATCAGTGCGTGAAATGTTTTATAACAAAACACTGTTGAAGAAGTATAGCCTTTCAGTACCAAAAACTTGGGATGAAACTGCTAAAATGTCTGAAGTTTTGAAGAAAGATGGTATTGCCACTGTTGGCTTTGATAAGTCATTTGATATGGAGTGGAACTCAATGGCTCGCTCAGCAGGTGTATCATTGGTGACGAATAAAAACAAGGTCAATGTTGATTCCAAAAAAGCTGTTGCAGCAGCTAAATTGATTACAGACATGGTTTCTGATGGCACTGCCAAAACAGCCGGTTCTGATATCTATGGCACCACAAATTTTGTTAATGGTAAAATAGCCTTGACATTCTCATCATCTGCCGGTATTACAGCAACGAAAGCTGCAGCTGCCAAAGACTTTGACTGGGGCACGGCACCACTTCCTTCATACAAAGGTAAGTCAGCAACAGTTTTGGCTGGTAACAGCTTAGTGGTGACTGCAACGGCAACAAAGAATCAGCAAGCTGGTGCATGGGCCTTCATGAAATATCTAATGTCTGACAAGCAAACTGAAAAGTGGGCGGAATCGACAGGTTATTTGCCAATTACTAAAAAAGCAACCAAGTCAGCCGCTTATAAAGCCTATTTGAAAAAGAATCCACTTGCTCAAGCTGCTTCAGATTCATTGCCAGGTGCATTCTCAGATACCGCTTTCTTAGGTTACCAAGATTATCATACAAACTTATTAAATGCCGTTGATTCAATGTTAACGAAGAAAACACCAGCGTCAGATGCGTTGAAAACATTGTCTGATCAAACAAAGAAGACTTTGAAAGAGAACGAATAATGCGTATGCAAGTAAAATTCTTAAATGGACTCAATACAATCGGGGGGAATGTTGTATCATTTACGCAGGGAAAAACAAGGCTTGTGATGGATTTTGGTGTCAATTTTGCACCATCTGAAACACCTACAGGGGATTTATTAGCCAATGGCACACTACCAGATTTACCTGATTTATTTACTGATGTGAGTAGTGAATATGAGACAACAATATTTGTCTCACATTTACACTTAGATCATATGGGCGCTTTGAAATATTTAACAAAGCCTATCGATGTTTACATGAGTCAAGCATCTGCTGATTTATACTATGTTTTAACAAAATTAGGGATCGAATCTGCGCCTTACGCAAATATTAAAGTCATTGATTTTGAAAAACCCACTAGTTTTGGTGACTTTGAGGTGACTTTCTTTGAAACAGATCATGATGCACGTGGTGCAGCAGCTATTCGTATACGAAACGGGGAGCATACAGTCGTTCATAGTGGCGACGTACGATTAGATGGTCCGCATCCAGAACGTGTAAATCATTGGGCAGATGTTTTACGTGACGAAAACATTGATTTGTTGTTACTAGAAGGCACTGAATTTAGTTTTGATGAAGCAAACGATATTGCACATGAGCGCTATACAGAAATGTCATTGCAACAAAATTTTGCTCAAATATTACAGAGCTCAGAACAATTGGTTGTGATCAACCCCTATGAACGTAATATTGATCGTTTAGTAGCTTTGCAAGCAACTGTACAAGCTAATGGACGTGAAATGCGTTGGGATCATCAATTTGCTACAATCCTGCTTGCGGTGGGGATGACCGATGTCAAAGAGATTGATTGGGAGACTGTTTTAGCTCAGCCAGGTCACTATGTGATTCAAAATCATTTTAATCAGTTACATGATTTGGATCAGTTTAATGGCGATTATGTTTACTTGCATATGAACGGCGAACCACTTGGTGAATATGATCCACGTTTTGCTGAACTAAGTGATTACTTAACTAACAATGATGTGCTATTTTGCAGTCTGGGGGTCAGTGGACACGCTACGCCAGATGATTTAGTGGCTTTGGCACAACACATTAGTGCCAAAAAAAACAGTGACATGGCATTCATTCAAGCCAGAAAAAGAGGCGAAAGCTTTGCGAGAAGTTGGATTGAATGTTTATTTACCAACTAAAGGTGAAACTTTGAACTATTAGTGTTTGATTGCAAAGATTATTAACCACGAGTCACGTGCTAGTATCTATGAAATTATTTGGTTAATTATACGTAGACGCACAAAATATAGATAAATAGTTTAGTATGACGCTTACATTATTTGTGAGCGTTTTATTTTTTGGAGAGGGATAATACCGAATATGGCATTATAAACGCAATGAGAGAGCACCAGAATAGAAGAAAAGTATAGTTACAAACTGATGGTTCAAATGTTTAGATAAAAATGATTAAAACAATAAAAACTAGTGTGATCAGAAATCTTGTGAGATGATGGTTGATGTGAAATGAATTGTTTTGTAATCCGTTTAGGATAGCTGTTAGCTCAAAAATTATCAGTCCAATAATCGTTACTGTTTTAAATGATCCTAGGCTCATGAAGTTTGCTAGTAATATAGTGAGGCCACTGATAAGATTTAATATATTACCCCAACGGTTCTTAGAATTTAGTTCTGTTAGTGATGCAAGCATCACTAACAAGGCGTAAAGTGAAATAATTATCTTGATAGCTATAATAAAAATCATTACTTTAATCTCATTTCTTTATTCATTTAAATATCATAGTAATATTACCATATTTTCATTAATTTTATCAATATCATTAATAAAAATATTTTTATTGTTAATTTATAAATAAAACATTATGATAAATTAAATAGTTGATTTACAAAATTTTATGTGGATTTATCCAACGGGGATGAAAGTGCTGTGCAAGTTGAACGTGATGACAACTATCTGACAACTGAGAGTGGTAGTGAAAATTCTGATTAAATTAAGTTTTATGCAGTATGTAAAAAATGTCGTGTAACATACGAGAATGTTTTGTTGTTGGCTGTGATACAATTCATTATAAGGTGATAATAAGGGGAGTAAAAAATGATACGTTCTATCATGACAACTGACATTGACGCGCTTTGCAAAATAAATAGTGAAGAATTGGGGTATGATTACCCAAGAGAACAATCTTTGACGCAACTTCGTAAGATTTTGAATGATTCTAACCATTATTTGTTAGCACTTTATGAAGATGAGACGACTAAAAAAATTTTAGGTTATGTTCATGCTGAAGTTTATGAAGAAATATATGCCGAACCTACTCTAAATGTGTTAGCTTTGGCTGTGGTAAGAGACAATCAAAATAGCGGTATCGGGACACAGTTAATGTCATGGTTAGAAAACACTGCTGTATCAAAAGGATACAAATCTATTCGTTTAAATTCTGGTATGAGTAGAAAAAGTGCACACGAATTTTATGAACATATCAATTATGTTCATACGAAGAATCAAAAGAAGTTTATAAAAAATTAAAATGATACAGAGGGAAAATCTGTTTAAAGTAATCAAGTATAGCAAATAATAGCTAGCAAAGACTTTGTTTAAAAAACTTTGCTAGCTATTTTGGTTCCTGTGAATAGTTTGTTTATGATACAGTAATGGCATTTTTCTAAAATTAGATGTCTTACATAAATACACGATAATTAATTTTGCAAGAGCTAACAAGTGGTTAAAAGTATTATGCTAGAACTTTTAGATCTTTACAAATTATATCAAGTCATTGCGTTTAGAAAAATTGGCTACTTTATTAAATCTATAAAAGAATTGTTGATGCAAAAAGACCATGCAAACATTTTTAAAATAGCTGAGCAAAAAATTCAGGATCAAATTGCTGAGTTAGTAAAAATCAAGCATTCAATTCAAGGAATCATGCAAGCCCAAACGAATACTTCGCTTAATAAAATTTGTTTTTGTGAAAAAGAGAACCGATTTTTGAAAAAATACCAGTAAATTTTTAGCTATTTTAGTCATCAGAAAACCCCGAAAGTGACTTTAACTTTCGGGGTACACATCATTAGTCGCAGGTTTTTTATTTTATCCGTTCTACTATTTATTTTTGAAAAGATATACTTTACTTTCATATGGTCGTAAAGTCTTTCCTTGGTCATCGGTATAATTATTAATCAATAATTCGTCTGCGTTTAATTGTTGATAATCACGTGAAATGGTTTTATCGGTAAAGTTACTTAAAACAAGTATTGTTTGCCCCTCATAATGACGACGATAAGCATAAACTTGATCGTCATCACAGTCAATAGGTTCAAAATTACCATATCTAATTACTTCTGAATCATGACGAAGCGCAATGAGCTTTTTATAGTGATAAAATACAGAAGATTTATCAGACAGAGATTTTTGAGCATTTATTTCGGGGTAATTATTATTTGGTGCATACCAAGGTGTTGCTGTCGAGAATCCAGCGTTAACTTCTGTATTCCATTGCATAGGTGTTCTAGCGTTATCACGCGACAGATTTGCTAAATACTTGAGCATTGTTTCTGAAGTGACAAGGTGTTTTTGATTGACTAACTCATCATAGAAATTAAGTGATTCAATATCTTCATATTGTGCCAATTTAGTAAAGTGACCATTGGTCATGCCTAGTTCTTCACCTTCGTAAATATAAGGGGTACCTTGTAACATGTGTAAAGTAGTAGCTAACATTTTTGCTGACACATCTCTAAATTCTTTTGAATCATTGCCAAAGCGGGATACTGCACGAGGTTGGTCATGATTATTCCAATAGAGACTGTTCCAACCTTTACCATCAAGACTTGTTTGCCAGCGATTTAACGATTGTTTTAATTCAACTAATTTAACAGGTTCATCATGCCATTTTCCTATTCGAACATCTGGATTAGGACTTAATGCGACATGTTCAAATTGGAAGACCATATTTAATTCATGGCTATTCAAACCAGTATATTTAATCGCATCATCGGGTGTAGCTCCAGGCATCTCACCAACAGTAATGGTGTCATATTTAGATAAAACCTCATCATTCATCTGTTGTAAGAATTCATTTAAGCGATGACCATCGGCAACAAAATCCATTGTTGTGCCAGATGTTACGGGTGCAGGAACGTCTGGTAAACTATCAGGTTTTGAGATTAAGTTGATGACATCCATACGAAAACCATCGACGCCTTTGTTTAACCAAAAACGTTCAATATCAAACACGGCTTCGCGCACTTCTGGATTTTCCCAATTAAGATCTGGTTGGCTTTCGGCAAAAATGTGTAAATAGTACTGTTTTCGTTCAGGAACATAAGTCCAGGCTGAACCACCGAATGCCGCTAGCCAATTGTTTGGTTCGTGACCGTTAACAGGATCTTTCCAAATATAGTAATCCGCATATTGATTCGTTTGACTTGTACGACTTTCTTTGAACCATTCATGCTGGTCAGATGTATGATTGACAACTAGATCCATCATAATTTTAAGATTAAGTTGGTGCGCCTGTTGGAGTAATTCTTCAAAATCTTGCATCGTGCCATAGTTTGAATTAATGTTTTTGTAATCAGCAATGTCATAACCATTATCTTTATTTGGGGATACATAAATTGGGTTTAACCAAATGACATCTGCGCCTAAATTTTGAATATAGTGTAAACGTTGTTTAATACCAGTTAAATCACCGATACCGTCATTATTACTATCCTGAAAACTCATAGGATATATTTGATAAACCACTGAATCTTTAAACCACTGTTTTGCCATGAGCGTATTTTCCTTTTATATTTATGAGTACAGAATAACATGTTGAGTAAACGTTTACAATGCTTTTATACAGAGTGAGTAAACGTTTGCGCAATTGGAAAGGATCGAAGCAAAAGATTTTCAAAGCCAAAAGAAACGTTTAGTGTATATATCTATTAGACAAGGTGTATGTTTTGGAACATTGACCTTTATTGGTAATGGCACCATGTCTCCAGGTTTTAGAGAGTTAACATCATGGCACATAATGATAGTGTACGTTATTGAAGGTATTCTTTTTGGTATAACCATGTATTTTTTCAAAGGATGAATTTAAAAACAGTAAAGTAGTTAATGTGATGAATAGAATCTAATAGTTTGGACAGAATAAAAATCTGGCTGAACTATTAGATTTTTTTAACATACTTTATTTTACCTATACTGATGACTAGAAAAACAATCAAAAAAGAAGCTGAGCAGTGATTAATGCAATGCCTGATTTTTAACACGATCTTCTGAGTAATCGATATTTTATTAATCGGAATTTCATTAATGTGGCCTAATTTTCTAGTGTCAATGCTGTTGCAAGGTCTGCTTTAGGTTAGATAAAAATCTGATAAGATTAGTATTGGGATTCGGTACGGATTGACATGTCATTGGGTCAGCAAAAGCCATAGTAAATAGGAGATAGATGGTACTTAACTCAATGGTGAATGATTGAGTTAAGTGCGCAACAATTTGCTAAATTAATGGGATTTATATAGTTCAAATCATAACAGATTCAAATAATTAACTGAGTGACTTGATTTTGTGTATTATTTGAGATATAATTTTATTTATCGCTATGAAAGCGCTTTCATACATGACGCTTTTTTTCATTTAGGAGGAGATATCAGATGTTAGATAAAAAATATCAGCTGGGTTAGCAGCTTTGAAAGTCATGGAAGGATGGGGTGTTCACACAATATACGGGATTCCTTCCGGAACATTGAGTGGTTTGATGGATGCGATGGGACATCCTGAAAATAATATCAAATTCTTGCAAGTGAAACATGAAGAAGTCGCTGCTATGGCTGCCGTCATGCAATGGAAATTTGGCGGTAAGTTGGGTGTTGCCGTCGGATCAGGTGGACCTGGTGCGACGCATTTGATTAACGGGCTATATGATGCAGCAATGGATAATACACCAGTATTGGCCATTTTAGGATCAAAGCCAGTGCGAGAGTTGAATATGGATTCGTTCCAAGAGTTGAATCAGAACCCAATGTATGAAAACATTGCCGTTTATAATCGTCGTGTGGCTACTGCGGAACAATTACCTCACTTGGTTGATGATGCAATCCGAACAGCAATTGCGAAGCGTGGTGTTGCCGTTCTTGAAGTACCTGCTGATTTTGGATTTTCAGAAATTGATGCTAATTCAATTTATTCATCACCATTATATTCGTCAGGTTTGAAATATAAAGAATATAAGTCGGCACCTGTTGACGCAACAGACATCGATGAAGCTGTTGCGTTGTTGAACCAAGCAAAGCGTCCAGTAATTTATGCTGGTGTCGGCACGATGGGTCACGGTTCAGCAGTCCAAGAGTTGGCACACAAGATTAAGGCACCAATTATCACAACTGGTAAGAACTTCGAGACTTTCGAATGGGATTTCGAAGCTTTCACTGGATCGACATTCCGAGTTGGTTGGAAGCCAGCTAACGAAGCTGTTCTTGAAGCAGACACTGTATTGTTTGTCGGAACAAATTTCCCATTCTCAGAGGTTGAGGGTACATTCCGTCATGTTGATAAGTTTATTCAAATCGACAATAATCCTGCAATGTTAGGCAAACGTCACCAAACTGATGTTGCTATTCTAGGTGATGCGGGTGAAGCGATTGATGAAATACTTGCCAAAGTTTCCCCAATTACAGAATCAGCATGGTGGCAGGCTAACGTTAAAAACGTGCAAAATTGGCGTGATTACATGAATAAGCTTGAACAAAAGACTGAAGGTGATCTTCAAGCTTATCAAGTTTACAATGCTATTAATAAGTACGCAGCGGAAGATGCCATCTTCTCAACTGATGTTGGTAACGTGACACAAATGTCAGTTCGTCATTTGCACATGACACCCAAGAATATGTGGCGCACATCACCACTGTTTGCAACAATGGGTATTGGGTTGCCAGGAGGTATTGGCGCTAAGAATACTTACCCAGATCGTCAAGTTTGGAATTTAATGGGTGATGGCGCTTTTTCCATGACGTATCCAGATGTTGTCACAAATGTTCGGTATGACTTGCCTGTGATCAACGTTGTCTTCACAAATACTGAATATGGTTTCATCAAGAACAAGTATGAAGATACAAACACGTATAACTTTGGCGTTGACTTTACTGATGTTGATTATGCTAAAATTGCCGAAGCACAGGGTGCTGTTGGTTTGACTGTAAACCGCATTGAAGATATTGACCGTATTATGAAAGAGGCAGTCGACTACTATAATCAAGGACGAGTTGTTGTTATTGATGCAAAAATCACTAAGGACCGTCCAATACCTGTAGAAACATTGAAGTTGGATACTAGCTTGTACAGTGAAGACGTTGTTAATGCTTATAAAGAAAGATACGAAGCACAAGAATTAGTGCCATTCCGTGAATTCCTTGAGGATGAGGGACTAACGTCAACATACATTAAAGAAACTAGCGACAACAAGTATAGCTTCTAAAAAAACGCGATCCAAAATATTTTGGATCGCGTTTTGTTATGAGTATTAAAGGTATTGTGTACAATGTATTGTTTGTCTGGCTGTTAGTCGTATGAATTTACCAATAAGAGGGTATCTTATTTCAACATTACTGACGTCTTAGATTGTATTGTATAGCTTAATAAATAGTCATGAGAATTATCTATTTTTTAAATATACTAAACAATTAAAAATATGAAATAATGTTAATTACGACGCTACCGATTCATATTACCGCCATAAATACCAAGAATAATAATAACTATACCAAGTACTATAACAAAGTTTGGCAAACTATTGCCTAAAATTATAATCCCTAGCAATATTGAAAATATGATTTCCATTGATTGGGTTGACTCAATATTTGCTAGTTTTTTCATATCGGTCATGACTAGTGAAGTTGCATGGAAGAATAGACCTGTTGCTATCACACCGGAAAAAAGAGCGACTAGAAATGTTGTTTCCACTTGACCAAAAGATGGTCCGCCGAACTTAATATAAGTCCCTACGGATAGGCATAACCATGTGGGGTAAGTACAAACTAGCATACCAAATAATCTCTCGAACCCATTTAGGGAAGCACTGACAGGCATCACCATCCTATTACCCATCGGATAACTGATAGCAGCTACAAACATCATAACTAGCGCAATACCAAAGTTTAGAATCACACCGTCAACCATTAAGTAGTTTAATACGGTTAAAGCGACACCAATAAGTATTAAAAATAGCCATGGCAAAATTGATAGTGGGATTTTTTGTCGAGGAATTCTATACCTGCTGTTTTTTGTCGTGTTAATTAAGGGTGAAATAAGAACCCCCAACACGATAGTAATTTGCCACATACTTGCAGTAAGCCAACCTGGAAATATACTATTAGCAAAACAAAGTGGTACGTAAAACAAAACGAAGCACAGATGGCTACCTATAAGCCACTGCATTTTGTTTAATTTGATGCGTTTAATGACGTGTTTTATTGAGAAACTATCACTAAATAAAAAATGAATCAGTAATAGCAGGGGCATCATCCATAAGTATCTCAATATTGCAGACCAAATCCATGAGCCAGTACTTTTTGCCATCAATTCATTCAGAACGAAAGTCAACGAAAAGAAAAATGCCGACACAATACCAATAAAATTAGGGGCCTTTAATATTTTAGCAATCATCATAAATACCTCACTTTATCGTGTATTGTCATACAGCATAATACAATAGAATTCACAGTCGTCTGCTTCTTGATTGATATATCGGTGGCCCACTTGTGCATCAAATTTAGCCAATTCTCCCGCTTGAATCGTATGGCTTTCATCGTTAACAACAATTGTTAACGCACCCCTTGCTACGATTAGCATTTCAATTGTGTTATCAACATGTGGTTCTGAATATCTTTCTGCCTGACCACTAAGGGAAATCTTGAAAATTTCGAAATTATCATTTACAGAGGTATTAAATGTTGCTTGAATCGTGACACCTATATTCTCAGTAGCAATCGGATGTAAATCGGATTGCTTGACAAGTTCAAAATCAATGCCAGCCTTTAGAAAAAAAATAATTAATAGGAATACCTAAACCACTCGAAATTTTCCAAAGATTATCAATTGATGGTGAAGTTTTGCCAGTTTCAATATTATGCAGTGTTGGTTTACTGACATCGGTCATTTCTGCAACATTATCTAAAGTCATATTTTTTTCAATACGTACCTTTTTCAAGTTTTCTCCAACTCGTTTTCCAATCATTAGCGCCCTCTTATTTACTTTATGAAATTAAATTCAATATAATGGAATTATACACACTGAATTTATTTTTGACAAGTTTTTTATGAAACAATTAAGTCAATATAAGATGTTGAGCATTTAATCTCATGAAAAATCGTTGCTGGCGAATGAATAAGAAAGCGAGCAATGGCACGAATAGAAAAATGAAGTTGAAGTAACATCTCATTTTGTTGTACACTAATGCTATGTTAAAAAAAGATTTCATTTTAATACTTCTAAACTTGCCATTGTTTTGTACGGTGCAGTTATAGGTTTTTTTACAGGATTAGTAGTTAGTTTATTTAGATTGTCGATTGAAAAATCCTTATCATATTTTCAGTCTTTATATGTGAGTATTGGTCATGGTAATTTTCAAGCGCTAATCATTGTTATCATATTAAATGTGTTGTGCTTATTTTTCGTATCCTGGTTGTTAAAAAGAGAACCAAATATTTCCGGTTCTGGCATACCGCAAGTCGAAGGTCTGTTAATGGGCGAATTGACTGTTAAGTGGTGGTCTACGCTTTGGCGTAAATTTGTGGCAGGTATTCTGGCTATTGGTAGTGGTTTAATGTTAGGGCGAGAGGGGCCATCTATACAATTAGGCGCTTCAATCGGTCAGGGTATTGCAAAATACCGGCAATTGAGCCACAATAAAACAAAAAGTTTGATTGCAAGTGGCGCAGCCGCAGGCTTATCCGCTGCATTTAATGCACCACTAGCCGGTGTAATGTTTGTATTAGAGGAAGTTTATCACAGTATCTCACCATTTGTTTGGGTAGGCGCTTTGACTGGTGCAACAGTTGCTGATTTTGTTTCAACAGTTATGTTTGGTCAGACACCAGTCTTAGCTGTTGGTCATTTAAATATTTTTCCCGTGAGGTTATATTGGTTACTGTTAATATTTGGTATAGCATTAGGTTTGTTTGGATTTTTATATCAAAAAGTATTGCTGTTTAGTTTGGCAACGTACGCTAGATTAAAAATACCAAAATATTTTATGGTATCATACCTTTCATGTTATTAATGCCAGTCGGTATTTTTTGGCCAAATCTACTAGGTGGCGGTAACAGTCTGATTTTATCTTTAAAAGACACACCAATGAATGTTAAGGTGCTTTTAGTGATGCTAATGGTACGATTTATTTTTCTATGATTAGTTATGGGTCTGGGCTACCAGGTGGTATATTTTTACCTATCCTAACGTTAGGCGCATTGAGCGGTGCCTTGTTTGCCAATTTGTTTGTGTATTTTAATCTCATGCCTACGTCTTATATTTTGAATTTTGTTGTTATCGGTATGGCTGGTTATTTTGCTTGTATTGGTAAAGCGCCATTTACAGCAATCATTCTTATTATTGAAATGGTAGGCAGCATAACTCATATCTTGCCCTTAGCATTAGTCAGTTTAGTTGCGTATTTAATTGTTGACTTACTGAATGGTGCCCCAATTTATGAGTCTCTGCTGGAAAGATTACTAAAAAGAAGCAAGCAAGGCATGACATCATCTGACATGACCACCATAGAAATATCAGTTTTAGCAGGTGGGATTATGGAAGATCAACAAATACGAGACTTGAAATTAGTGCCTAATAGCTTAATTACACTGGTTAAAAGATCTGATAACTTATTAATACCGAAAGGTGATTTAGTTTTACGAGCTGGTGATATTATTGACATCAGAATGAGTCAAAGTGACTCAAAAGCTTTCAGGGGTCAATTCTAACTATCACAACTCATTGAATTTGGGAAATATGTGATTGATACACGCCCTTATGAAAACAGGTTTATTATTTAAACTGTTTTCATAAGGGCGTTTTTATTTTTCCAAATCATGGGAAACACAATTATATTTATTTGACTAAACAGTCAAATAAATATATACTTTGTTTATGGGTAAAAATAAAAGTTTTAACACGAATGATGTTCTCATAAAAATTGCGCAGTTATTCGTGAGTCGAGGGTACAACGGCACCTCTCTAGACGATATTGTTGAGAAAACTGGTCTTCTCAGAGGAAGTCTTTATGGGACTTTCGGAAGTAAACTCGGCATGTTTGTCGCCACATTGGAACTATGTTTAAAAACAGGAGAAGATGATTTGAAATGGGGATTACTGATAGTAGCGATGCTAGAAGTAACGGCACGAAATAAAAAAGTTTTTGACATAGTTGAAACGTGGTATTTAGACAATCAGCATGAAGAAATTGCCAAACAACTGGGGTTTGTGCTGTTAAAAAATAGTGGAATAATGAAATGAGGTAAAGATAATGGAAAATAAAATCGAGATAACCAATCAAATGTTAATTGTCATCCCGCAAGGAATAGATAAAATAGCATCGTTTAAATCAAAACTGGAAATTCCTTGGCAAAATGTAGTTGGTGCTTCAATTGATATGGGTATATTAAATGAAAATAAGGGATTTCGAAATCTTGGAACTGCTTTACCGGGATACTGGGCTGGTAGTTATGATAAAAATGGTGAAAAAAGTTTTTTTCAACATAAAAAAAGAGGCTAAACCAATCGTGATTCAGTTGCGTAACGAAAAATTTAACCGCTTGATTCTAGGAGCAGACAATGCTGAAAAAATTGTCGACGCAATCAACAACAACATAAAATAATCATTTGTTTGATCTGCTGAAAGACGAATAACTTAAGGCTAAAGTGGATAAACGCTGTTGTGAAATGGCAAGTAGCCTTTTTCAATAACGATATAATTTATTGACAAGTTTGAGTACAACATTTATAATTCACCTACAAATAGTAAGTTGAGGGAAAAATTTGTTCAATAAAAAATTAGGGGTATTTTCTCTTCGTCTTGGTTTATCTATTGTCGGCACTGTTATAATTGCATTTGGTATTGTCTTATTTCGTTTGGCGAACATAGGCATTGATCCGGTTACGGCAGCAGATGTTGGGATATCAGATACATGTCATTGGAACTTGGGGAATTACCAATTGGCGTTTAATGCACTGCTGTTTTTAGGCGTGTTGTTCTTTGATAAAACGCAATTTGGTATTGGCACTTTAATCAATATGTCTTTACCTGGATACATTGTCGCTTATTTCACGCCGAAACTAGCGCCTATAACTATGTCTTGGTTTGGAAATTTTTCTTATTTTGAAAATATATTTTTATTTGTTATTGGCATGCTTCTGTTTTCACTGGGAATTGGCATATACACGAGCGTCAATCTAGGCGTTTCTCCATACGATGCAATCGCGCCATTGTTTAGTAAGAAAAATGGGCCAGTTACCGCCTGACAAGATCTGTTCAAGATTTGTTATTTTTTGTATTAGCTATTATATTTGGTGGACCGCTTGGTATAGGAACGTTTTTAATTGCTACGTTAACTGGCTATATTGTGCAATACTGGCGTCAGCTATTCAAAAAATAAAACGTAATATATAATATAAAAAATGTAAAAACGCATAGCTGTTGCAGCTATGCGTTTTATAATTTCAAAAATTGTCGATAGTTAATCACCAAAAATGATACGGAATTTTTCTGGTGTGATTGTTCATTTAATCATCTGAGTGTAGTTGTTTTTTCATATGCTACCACTGAAAATCATAAATTAATTGACCTTCAGAAGCTAACTAAAAAGCGAGTGACATTCAGTTGGGAGTGGATGTATAGCAAATCGTACGACCAAACTGAAGATATGATTAGTCAACACAAAATCTTAACTCATCTGGTAAGATTATACGAAGAAGAAGAATTACAACCCATCACAACAAAAACGTACAAGATAATTAATGCCGAAAATATGAAGAAAGCACTCACTGTTGTATTAATTATTGCTTTTATTCAAACACTAATGTGACTGTTTTTTGTGAGAAGAACGAAAAGGGCAATCAATTGTCTTTTTTATTTTGGTCTATTTATTTAATTGAAAAGCTAATATTTTTAAAAGAAGTATGTGAAAAGCAAATTACAAAAAATTAACTGAACACGACATGTTTCTGAAAGACTGGTCTAGGTGGCTACTAGCTAATTGGCTTCATTGGCCTAGTATTCAGTTACTGATATATTTGATCGAACTCATTGTTTCAATTTTTCGTTCCTTTGAAATGAAACGTTCCAATGACAGTATGTTCACGAGATATAAGTTACAGATCCTTTATGGTTAGTTTTAGGCAATTACTATTAAAGGCTTTGTTTCTTTTTTGTGTTATGTTGATCAATTAATATTATCGAAAAGTTTATCTTAATCTTCTTAAGTTTTTCTTAACAATCTTACGAAATATGTTATAATTTACTTATCTGTTGATTTTGAAAGTGAGAGAATATATGAAAAAATATTTGTTAGTGACTGCAGTTGCAGCATCAGTTGTGGGTGGACAGGTAGTTGAAGTTTCTGCGAGTACCACATACAATGTTAAACCCGGGGATACATTGTATGTCATTGCATTAAAAAATAATTTGAGCGTCAGTGAGATTAAATTAGCTAATCACTTGAACTCCGATACCATTTATTCTGGTCAAAAGTTAATATTAGGCAAAGCAACATCTTCTAGTACGACCACATCTACAAAAACTACGACAAAGTCGAATAATACATATACCGTTAAATCTGGTGATACCTTATCAAAAATTGCTTCAAATCATAATATGAGCCTTTCCCAAATTGCTACTTTGAATCAAATTAGCAATGTTAACGTCCTTCGTGTTGGACAAGTTCTAAAGATAGCTGGAACGAGCATTTCCACAAATCAAAGTAATGCCAAAACAAGCAGTCCGGAAATTACTACAAGTACAGCAACTTACACGGTGAAATCTGGTGATACGCTATCAAAAATTGCTAGTTCAAACAAAATGACGTTAGCACAGTTGGCCACGTTAAATAAAATAACAAATGTGAACATGCTTCGAGTTGGACAAGTATTGAAAGTAACACGAACAAGCAGTGCAGTACAACCCGTAAAGTCTACTACGACAACAACAGCTAAGGTGAATACAGCGTCATATACTGTTAAGTCAGGTGATACCCTATCCAAAATAGCTGCAAACCACCATATGAGCCTCGTTCAAATTGCGGTTTTAAACAAAATTACTAATCTCAATGCTATTCGCATTGGACAGATTTTGAAAGTTTCTGGTACTGTTGCTAGTACAAGTCAGTCAGCTCCGTCAGCTTCTAAGCCAACGACCAGCACCAGTACAACATATGTGGTTAAATCTGGAGATACGCTTACTGCAATCGCTAACAAAAATGGTGTCACACTGTCAAACTTATTATCTTGGAATAAATTATCACGTGGAGCCATTATTTATCCTGATCAAAAGTTAACTTTGCAACAAGTTATAAATACAACGACATCAAGTACGACAAGCACAACAACAACTTCAAAGCCAACCACAACCACGAATAGTTACAAGGTTAACTCTGGAGAAACCTTGTATGGCATCGCTGCAAAATTAGGCATGAACGTTAATACGTTATTGACTTTAAATGGTTTGAAGTTGACAAGTACAATTTACGTTGGGCAAGTGTTGAAAATTTCTGGGACAACGACATCAACGGCGACTCCTGTTACATCTGAGATATCAACACCAGTAGCGGGGAATATCTCGACGGCTGGATTGAGTATCTATCAAGCTGCTTGGCTGAAAACAGCTGTGGCAGATGCAAAAATTGCGACAATTGGGACAGGCGTTTTACCTTCTATCACTGTCGCTCAAGCCATTCTTGAAAGTGGTTGGGGACAATCAATTTTAACTTCAGCACCTTACTATAACTTGTTTGGCATTAAACAGGGAACTGGTTGGCAAGGCGCAATTGTTAATATGAAAACTTCTGAGTATGTAAACGGTAAGTGGGTGACGATCTCGGCACCATTCAGAGCTTATAGTTCACAGATGGCTTCATTTCAGGATCATACGAAATTCTTATTGACGAATAGTCGCTATGCTGGCAATGGTGTCATTAATGCAAAAAATTATGTGAATATGGCGAATGGTTTACAGGCAGCTGGATATGCGACTGATCCAACCTATGCTAATAGGCTCATTAATTTAGTTGAGCGATATAATTTGCAATCATTAGATTAGATTGTACTAGTGTAAAATTGAAGCAAGTTCTCAAATTTCATTCATTAAATCTGTTGTAATTAACCAAATTTATCTGTATAATCACTGAAACAAGTAAATTTATAGATAATCAAAGAGGAAAATAAAAATGGTTGACGTTTATGTTGCAAGTGCTTTTAGCAAGGATAACGTTGGTGGGAACAAAGCTGGACTAGTTTTTGATAGACCTGATTTGAGTTCAGTTCAAAAAATGGCAATTGCAAAAAAATTAGGCTATGCTGAAACTGCGTTTATAACAAGTTCAAGCGTAGCTGATTTTTGTTTAGAATATTTTACACCCACTGAAGAAGTGCCACTTTGTGGTCACGCCACAATAGGCACATTTGCAATTCTGAATTTATTGAATAAATTATCTAAAAATAATTATACAATAGAGACTAAATCGGGTGTGTTGTCTATTGAAGTTGATCCAGATGGTATGGTATTCATGGCACAAAATACACCAACTTTTTTTAATGAATTATCATTAGATTTATTTAATGACTGTTTAGATACTAGTTCAATCAATGATAAACTACCAATTCAGATTGTGTCTACTGGTTTAAGAGACATTATGGTGCCAATAAAATCAACTAAGCATTTACAACAATTAGATCCTAACTTTAGTGTTATGACAGAATTGAGTAAAGAACAAAACGTCATTGGTGTCCATGCCTTTGCTCTAGAAGAAGGCATGGACAACATTACTGCAATTTGTAGAAATTTTGCGCCTCTTTACGACATTGATGAAGAGTCTGCAACAGGAACTTCCAACTGTGCATTAGCTTGTTATCTCTTTAAATATGTTGAAAAAAATCACAATATATTTTTGAGCAAGGCTATAATCTAAATAGCCCTTCGCGAATAGTTGTTAATTTAAAAACGCATGATGATATGATTGATGCAGTTTTTGTTGGAGGTTATGGCTATCTAGTTGAAAAGAAGTCATTATCAGTTTGATTTTTTATATAAATGTTTGATCACAATTTAAATGTTGTGCGGAATTTTTTGATTTTGAGCGCTGTGTATTCTAGAATTTTAGGCATATCTACGGTTTGACTTGAAATATTTATATGACGTATAGGGAGATTTTATGGTACTTAAACAATATAATGGTATTCAATACCAGGATTTAGGTGAAGGAGAGCTAATCTTATTTCTTCATGGTTTATTTTTAGATAAAAATTCTACACAAATATTTTTTGAAAGAGATTCACAAATCATTAATTTCAAGCGTATATATTTGGATCTTCCAGGTATGGGTGATTCGGCGATAATTGAAGAGCCTTCTTCTAACGCAATATTTAAAAAACTAGTTGCATTCATCGATCATATCATCGGAGAAAAGTCATTTATCGTATATGGACATTCATATGGTGGGTATTTAGCTCAAGCAATTGCTCATCACTACCAGAATCAGGTAAGCGCAATGTTTTTAACTTGTCCTGTAGTAATTGCTGACGATAATTTAAGAATAACTGAAAAGCACAAAAATGAATTTGGCGATGAAATAAAGATTACGACGAATGATGCTTTTTTTCTGACTTTGAAGCAATGAATGTTATGATCAATGAAACAAGTTGGTTAGCATATCAAGAACTCATTTTACCTGGACTGCAAAAAGCTAATCAGGTATTTATAGGAAAATTGCAAAAAATAGTTATGGGCTATCTTTTGAAAAAGAATTAGATCATTTTGGTAGTGAAACAAAAATTCAAGTCGTATTGGGAAGATATGATCATATTGTAGGCTATAAACAACAACTTGCATTATTTGTACAAAAAGAAAATGCCGATATAACATTACTTTCTTCTGCTGGTCACAATATCATGATAGATCAACCTGACACTATCTATTCTCTATTTAACAAACTAATCAATAACAAAAACCAATAAAAATTGGATAATTTCTTATTCTTGACTTAAATATAGTGCAGATTGCGAAATTAAATGGCACACTTTGCACAAAAAGATGCAGAGACTTTGATGGTAATTGTTTAAAACAATCCTAAAGAATCTGCGTTTATTATCTTATGGACGCTCTGTTATTTTAAAGAAAATACATTGTTGTATGACAAGAGGATGATCAGTAATTATGAATTAACATCATTGAAACGGGTTTTCTAAAAGACGTAGTCACA
>AEMJ01000004.1 GCA_000166735.2 Leuconostoc inhae KCTC 3774
CCTATTATTATCTAGAAGCTCATCCGCTCAATACGGCATCAGACAACAAAATAGCAGACGTAATCCGTCAAATTAAGTCACCTCAATTCCAAACCGAATATGGGTATCGTCGCGTGACAACGTTGTTGCACGACCAAGGTTATTTGGTGAATCACAAGCGCGTGCTCCGCATTATGCGTCAAAACGCACTCCTCAGCACCACGTATAACACGCGTAAGCGTCGCTATAATTCATATCGCGGTACGGTTGGGCGGATTGCCGAACGCGTTATCAAACGCAATTTTCAAGCACAAGAACCCTATCAAAAGATCGTCACAGACGTCACTGAAATTCAGTTG
>AEMJ01000003.1 GCA_000166735.2 Leuconostoc inhae KCTC 3774
AATTGCATTTCAGTGACGTCTGTGACGATCTTTTGGTAAGGTGCGTCAGCTTGAAAGTCGCGTTTAATGACACGTTCGGCAATCCGACCTACTGTGCCGCGATAGGAATTATAGCGGCGTTTACGTGTGTTATACGTTGTGCTGAGGAGTGCGTTTTGACGCATAATGCGGAGCACGCGCTTATGGTTAACCAAATAACCTTGGTCGTGCAACAACGTTGTCACGCGACGATAACCATATTCGTTTTGGAATTGTGGTGACTTAATCTGACGTATTACGTCCGCTATTTTGTTGTCTAATGACGTGTTGGGCGGATGAGCTTCTAAATAATAATACG
>AEMJ01000002.1 GCA_000166735.2 Leuconostoc inhae KCTC 3774
CAACATTCGGCTTTTCTTGTACATAAGTAATGATATGATTTAAAAGAATTAAAACACAAACGTTCGGAAAAGTCACTATATTTTCGTTTAATATTCGTTACGTGCCGGACGTTCCATATTTAAATGAGATGATTCTAACTAAAAAATGGTTTGACGGGCTAATTTTCTGTTATATTAGTAATCAAGGGAAATATACAGTATCTTTACAAAAAAGAGACGAGATGTTGACTCGATTTTAATATAGTTAAGTTGTAGTATTTTTGACAGATAATCTGTCACTAGGCACATAGGAGAGAAAACACCATGAGTAAGAACACGAAAACACTCGTAGGAATTATCATTGTTGTTGTAATTGCAATTGCAGCATACTTTGGATTCACACATACTGGATCACAGGCATCTTCTGATAAATCTATAAAAGATTTAAAAATTTATTTTGTACCCTCAAAGCAACCTGATCAGATCGTTACGATGACAAAACCTTTGAAAGGTCTGTTGACGAAAGAATTGAAAAAAGAAGGTTATGATGTCAAGAATGTTGATATCAAAGTTGGTACTAGTTACGAAGCTGCCGGTGAAGCACTTTCATCAGGTACTGCTGATGTAGGGTTTATTCCAGGCGGTACTTATGTCATGTATCAAGATAGTGTCAAACCTTTGTTAACAGCTACTCGTGCTGGTTTAAACAAGAATTTCTCTGATGCCGCTAAGTGGAATAATGGTAAGGCAACCGAAGCAACTACGACACAATCATCAAAATATCGGTCACTATTCATTGCTGGTCCATCAGAAAAAGGCCAAGCATTGGCTAAAAAATCAATTCAGGTGAGAAATTGACTTGGGAAGATCTTAACTCGGCTAAGTGGGGATTGTCATCAACTACTTCATCAGCTGGCTATATTTACCCATCATTATGGTTGAATAAAAATTATAAGAAAACAGTTGCAGATTTAAAGAACACAGTAACAGTGGATTCATATGGTTCTGGGATGGCTCGTTTAGCATCAGGACAAATTGATATTATGCCAACATATGCTGATGCGCGCCGTGATTTTGCAAGCGCATGGACAACAGATTATAAGCAACCAAAATCGATTTGGGCAGAAACAAATGTTATTGGTGTATCACAAGAAATTTATAACGATACAATTTCAGTATCAAAAAAATCAAAGACAATGACACCAGAACTTGAAAAAGCACTATCTAAAGCATTCATCAACTTGGCAAAGACCAAAGAAGGCAAGAAAGTTATTGCCATTTATTCACATGAAGGTTACGAACCAGCAAAATCATCTAATTATGATGGAGAACGTGCAGCACAAAAAGTCCTAAAAGACTCACAGAAATAATAGCACGATCACGTCATTTTTGATATATGGCATGATAAATGGTCAAAATTTTATCAAACTCACAAGTTTCAAAATGTCAGAAAAGCAGCGCAAAATAGCGCCGCTTTTCTTGCGTTAGAGCCTTTAAGGCATAAACACATAAAAATTTAGGACGGCAATGATGATTAAATTTGAACATGTTTCAAAAACATATCCCAACGGTGTAAAGGGATTGCAAGATATTAATTTAGAAATTCAAGATGGTGAATTTATCGGTATTATTGGTATGTCTGGTGCTGGTAAGTCAACGTTTATTCGTACAATCAATCGTTTGAATGATATCACTGAGGGACAACTAACCGTTGATGGTGTAGAAATTTCTGGCTTAAAAGGTAAAAACTTACGTCAGTATCGTCGCAAGGTGGGCATGATTTTTCAGTCTTATAATTTAGTGCCACGTATTTCAGTTATTAAAAATGTCTTAAGTTCTTTGGTGCCAGACATGCCTATTATGCGTGTTATGTTTGGATTATTCTCAAAAGAAGATAAAATCAAGGCTTTAGAAGCATTGGATCGTGTGTCCATGTTAGACAAAGCTTTTGTTCGTACAGACCAGTTATCTGGTGGGCAACAGCAACGTGTATCATTAGCTAGAACGTTAGCACAAAATCCTAGTGTGTTATTGGCAGATGAACCAGTTGCTGCTTTAGATCCGGTGACGGCACATGAAGTCATGGATGATTTTAAACGTATTAATGAAGAGCTGGGTCAAACAGTATTAATTAATATTCATCATGTAGATTTGGCTTTAGAATATTCTAAACGTATTATTGGCATTCGTTCTGGAAAAATCGTTTACGATGGTCCCGTCTCAGGCATTACCAAGGATATGTTAGATTTGATTTATAGTAAAGATGGAGCTGATAAATGAAATTGTATGATAAATTATTTGACGCTGAGAAATTTACGCTTACTAATGGAAAAACAGTATCCCAAAAGTTTACACGTATGCCGTTAATCATCTTATTGTTACTAATTGGTATCACAGTGTCTGTGTGGGTAACAGGATTTAGTTTAACAATGTTATTTACTAATATTACTGGTTTTTGGCAAATACTTGCTAGTATGTTTCCACCTAAATTGTCTTACTTCTTTCAAGTGTGGCGTCCTTTATTAATGACAATTCAAATGTCCTTTTTGGTTCTTTTTTGGTTCATTGATGGCGTTACCATTTGCTGTATTGGCTGCCAGTAATATTACAAATAATCGCGTAATAAACCTTGTTGTGCGTTTTATTTTAACTGTTGTACGTACGATACCAACATTAGTGTCTGCGCTGATTGCGACTTATATCTTTGGATTAGGCACATTTGCTGGAACAGTCGCTATTTTCTTATTTAGTTTTTCATTTGTTGGAAAGCAACTATTTGAATATATTGAAACTGTTGATATGGGCGCCTATGAGGCTTTAACGGCAACGGGAGCTGACACACCACGTGCATTTGTGACAACAATTTTCCCACAAATTTTACCAACTTATTTATCAACAGCGCTATTTGCATTCGAAGGAAATGTGCGTTATGCAGCCATTCTTGGGTATGTGGGTGCTGGTGGCATTGGTATGATTTTGAATGAAAAAATTGGTTGGCGGGAATTTCAAAGTGTCGGCATGATTCTGCTATCAATCTTTGTGGCTGTAGTCATTATTGAAACTGTGAGTCAACAATTACGAAAGTATTTAAGTTAGGGAGAGAACAATATGAATAAGAAATTAGAAACTGTTCTCAGTCAAGAACCTAGTCGTCGCGTTCGGTATAGCATTACTGGTGCGATACTTTTGATACTTTTAGTATCTTCTTCGCCTGCATTAGGCGGAGCCAATATGACGTCTAAAGGCTTTGAAATTGGTTGGAACATCTTAACTGGTATTTTCACACCTGATACAAGTTTACTGTTTGGCCTTGGTGATAGTGGTGTTGCATATTTGATATTGCAGACGATAGCTATTGCATTTTTAGGCACGTTAGTTGGTGCAGTTATTGCGGTGCCACTGTCATTTATATCAGCTACAAATATTGTGCCACGACCAGTTGTGTTAGTGACGCGCTTTATTATTATGGCCATCCGTACTGTGCCTTCATTGGTCTATGGTTTGATGTTTATTAGAGTGACAGGCCCTGGGCCTTTTGCTGGTGTCATGACATTGGCAATCGTCTCAATTGGGATGATTTCAAAATTGTTTATTGAAACAATTGAGGACTTGGATACAGGCATTTTAGAATCCCTAGATGCTTTTGGGTCAACACTATTTCAAAAGATAAGATATGGCATTTTACCGCAACTTGGATCAGATTTCATATCAATTCTAGTTTATCGCTTTGATATGAACTTACGTGAAGCAACTATTTTGGGTCTTGTTGGTGCTGGTGGTATTGGAGCACCAATGATTTTTGCTCTGAGTGCTTATCATTGGCATCAAGTTGGTGCCATACTAATTGGATTGTTCCTATTAGTTTTTATTGTTGAAATTTTATCAGATAAATTGCGCCAAAAGATTTTACATGGGTAACAGTATATGGAATGGACGACTCTTGTCGTTCTTTTTTTGGAGGAAAATATGAAACAGTTTAAACTTTATTATACGTCTGATGTACATGGTTATTTATTGCCAACAGATTATATAAAAAAGGAAATCAACCACTTGGGTTGAGCAATGTGGCAGCTAACTTTAAAAAAGATGGTAACACAATTATTATTGATGGTGGTGACATGTATCAGGGGTCGCCAATGTTACAGTATTTACAAAAAACACATGATATAGATGCAGTCACGGTCGCTATGAACTTGGCAGAATATGATTATGTGACACTTGGAAATCATGATTTTAATTTTGGCTATGATACATTACAAAAGCATTTGACGCAATTAAATGCAACGGTCATTGCCGAAAATGTGGTTGACAAGTCTGGTAACACGCTATATCCTGCCCAAGTTAAGGTATTGGAAAATGGCACTAAAGTAGGGTTAATAGGTTTGGTGACAGATTACATCAATGTCTGGGAGAAACCAGAACATTTGACAGGGATAATGATTGAATCACCTCTCATCAAAGCATCACATACCATAGCAAAATTACGTCAAGAAGTAGATGTCGTGATTGGTGTGTACCATGGTGGATATGAACGAGACATGGTGACGGGAAAAGTTGTGAGCGACACATCAGAAAATATTGCGTGGCAATTGACGAAGGAACTTGATTTAGACGTATTATTAACAGGTCATCAGCACGGCAACGTTTCCCCACGTGTTATTAATGGTGTATTGACCTTACAAATGCCTAATCAGGCAAAGATGTATGCCGAAATTGATGGCATCAAAACAGATGACCAATGGGAAATAAGCGCTGAAACAAAGCCAGCTGGCGTAGTTAGCCAAGCCAACATAGTAACTGCCTTGCAACCTTTACAGACTCAAGTAGAAAATTGGTTAGATCAACCCATTGTGCAACTAGATACTGGTATTCCAACACAAGAACCTTTATTTTTAGCACAATATGGGAATAAAATTTTAGCTTGGATTGCTAATGTGCAGTTACAGGCATCACAATCAGACATTACTTTAGTGAGTCTAAATAATAATCCATCAAGCTTACCGAAGAACTTAACACTGCGAAATATCTTACAGAATTATCCGTTTGACAATACATTGATAACTAAGCGTGTCAGTGGCCACGATTTGCGTTTGAGTTTGGAGCATACTGCAAAGTATTTCGTATTAAATAATGGTCAATTAGTCGTTAATCCTGAGTGGTTAATGCCAAAAGTGGAACATTATAATTACGATCTTGCTTTTGGCATTACGTATGAATTGGATATCACGCGTCCCATGAATGAGCGGGTTACAAAGTTGCAATACCATGATGTTGATATAGAAGATAAAGACGAATTTACTATTTCGATGAACAACTATCGGGCAGTGGGTGGTGGCAATTATCAAGAATATGCACAATCAAAAACAATTTTAGTCGGCGATCAATCAATACAAGATATGTTAATAACGTTTTTTAAGACAAACAAACATCTATCTGATTCACCTAAATTGCAATTAAAGGTGAAATTATAAACAAATCGGAATAAAATGTTTATTAAATAACAGATCGTAATAGAACTGACATCGTCTCGATGTTTCGTTATTATATTCAAAGCATAAACTTATCTACATACAGAACGACAACAGAACTTAAATCAATCTATGAGGTAGAAAATACATGTTTAGTTTTACAAAGTCATTAACTATTGCTGCTGGTGTTGCTGGTGCATTCGCACTTGGTGCATCAAATGTTAACGCTGATACAACAGATGGATCACAAAA
>AEMJ01000001.1 GCA_000166735.2 Leuconostoc inhae KCTC 3774
TTCAGGCATTGGCTTCTGGTAAATGCCTGATTAAGTTGGGACGTTGACAATAATCAACGGTTGTCGTTGGTTTGTTAAACTGACGACTCATAACAGAGTATATGCCGGCTTCTCGCATTAAACGACGAACTCGGTTGGTCCCATGATGAAAATTCAGATCAGCTAATGCTAATCGCAAACGCGGGGCTCGACATAGTGAACCTAATCGAAGTAAGTACTTTTAGGTATTTTGAGCAGTCGAAGCACCATACATAATGAGTTTAAAATGCTGTTTTAGCAATGACTGGACAATAAGAAAATGGGTCTTACGTGTTACTTGCGATGTTCGCCTAGTAAAACGGCCGCAATTGCTTGTCAGGCTAAGCGTGATAAAATTTCATTTTCTTCTTTGAGACGTGCAACTTCTTTCTGCATCGCATTAAATTCAGCACGAGTCACTGGTTGACCCTTAACATCAGTCCCAACGATTTGGGCTTTTTTGACCCAACCCGTGACGGTTTGCACAGTCAAGTGGTATTGTATTCATTGGCTAGAGTATTAGCAGAACGTCCCTCGTTATACAAGGCAACAATCGATGATTTAAATTCTGTTGCGTATCGCTTAGCATTCATAATATAAAAAACTCCTATACTTGATTATCTCGGATTATGCCCTAGAAATAAAGCAGTCCGGATTTTCAGTATACGAGCGTCCGTTATCTTTAATCATTATTGATGCATGTAATAATGTCTCTTTCGCATTTTCTACATGATGAAGTAAGTAAAGCATTACGACAAGATCAAAATTTCCAGAATCGGGCAAAACAATTGTTTCAACATCACCAACTTTAGTGATGAACCTATCATCATCCGGATACTCATTAGCCACTAGTTTTCTCAAAATAGCAAGCATTTTCGGTGATAAATCAACCGCGCTAATTTGGACTTCTTGACTATTTTTCAATATGTTTCTTGTTGCACGACCTGTTCCCGCACCAATATCAGCAATTTTCATATCTGGTTTTATTAATGAATTTAGTAAAACCAATGATCTGTTAGATTCACCACCTCTAATTTGTTTAATCAGTTTGCTTTTGCTATCCCACGTATCAGCAAGTGAATCATATATGTTCTTTACTTTTTCAACATTTGAAATACTCATACTAACCCCCTAAAAATAATTCAACCTATTAATCTAAGAATAACACCACAGCTTATAGATATAACCGCTTTCATTATGCTTTGATCATTTTTAATGTTACTATTGAAAAAAGAGTTATTATTACTAAATTTAATTTAAAAAGTTTGTTAATTGATAGGTAAGTCAATGATATTTAAAGCTAATTACTATGAAACATTTCAAGAATTATTAAGTAAACACGGTCACCAAGGATGGTGGCCTGCTGAATCGGATTGGGAAATGATGATAGGTGCGGTTCTTGTACAAAACACAAGTTGGACGAATGTTCAGAAATCAATTACTAACCTTAAGGAAATTACAGATTTTAATCCAGCGCTGATTTTAAATACGCCACAAAAGAAACTAATAGACGCAATTAAGCCCAGTGGCTTTTATAATGCCAAAAGCAAGACCATTAAAGAACTGTTTACTCTTTTAAGTAAGCACAAATTTAATCTTATTTATCTAAATAAAAACCACACAACCAATGAATTAAGAAATATTTTACTTAGCGTCACAGGAATTGGTCCAGAAACAGCCGATGATATCTTATTATATGTTTTTAATAGACCTGTATTTATTCCAGATTCTTATACCAGAAAATTAGTAGCATTCCTAGAAAATGTTGAATTTAAAAGCTTAAGTTACCAATCTTTAAAACGTGACCTGGAGCCATCGATAATAAACCAAATGACTCTATCAGAGCTGCAAGAATTTCATGCACTTATTGATGAATATGGAACAGAATTCATCAATAAGTCTCAAAAATACCCCAATGTAAATCCATTTGGTTAAAGTATTATTATCAGAATAGATATTTTAAAAAAGGGTCTTTTGGAGAAAAGGGGATTTCTTTAGCTGACAGTGTCGGATTTGAATGAATCATTTTATAACTGATGTCGGAAACTAAAAACATTGATTCATCGTTTAAACCATTTCCAATACTATAACTGAACTTGATATTATTTTTCTCAATGTAGTCATTGATTGCAATACCTTTTGATGAGTTTGTGTTGAATTCAATACTTGTATAATACGACTCAGTACACTGTCCCTCTTTTCGGGAAAAAGTTTTCTTCAACCGATATTGCTCATGAATATCAGAAAAGAAAACTTCTACACCTGTAACATTTTCAAGCTCAACACTCTCTTTTATGCCAACTTTACCTTTGCATTCTTCAAAAAAGTTGTCCAATATAAATCATAAATATCTTTTGAAGCATGCTTAGTCTTGAGTATTTTTGTGGCATATTCGTCGGCAATTTTTTGAATTCTTGCATTTGAATAAACGTCATCATTGTTCTCAAAGTCAAAAAAAGCCAATTATCAAGGACTGTATGTATAATCGTCGGCAAACCATACGATTGAAGTGCCATTAATAACTTATTCAGTAAGTTGGGCTCTATTTTCTGATTCAAAGTTACCCTATTTTTTTAGTAAAAAAGCTCCATTACCGCCAATTGCGGGAATGCTAATTTTATATTCACGAAATATTTTAGTTATTTGAGAAACATTTCTACCTGTTACTAGTACAAACTCGTTTCCTCTTTCTTGAATTATTTTTATATTCTCATCATTTATAAAGCCATCATCTGTTGCCAATGTACCATCAAAATCTATAAAACACTTCATTATATTCACTTTTCCCTCCGATATTTATTCCACATAACAACTCTATTTTTTTAATTCTTTCTTACCAGCAATAAATACTGCTTTTTGAAAAACCCTAAATAAAAGTAATTTAATATGTGCTTTAATCGTAATACGACGAATATGTTTACGATATTTTGGATTTTCGGCATATCTCCAAGAAAAATAACTTTGCAGCCTTGTATATTCATTTTGAAAAAACATAAACGATTTTTCTACACCAACAAAAACTCTCAATTGTTGCCAAAACCAATCTCTTACTCCCTCCACCGACTCAAAATAAACTTTTGATCCCTCAGGCTTAATAATCATTGCATCTTTGTATTTCAAATGGTGCATTTAATATTTTTTGTATAACATTTAAAACGTTTTCCCTCACTTTGAAATCAGAACCAATCAAGACATGTTCACCTCTTGGGTATTCTATTAATGTATTTAAATTTTTAACAATAGAACCCTTCAGAAATTCAATATCATCATCAAAAAAATGAATAATATCCTTTTTATTTCCTCGAGCATAGGACAGTATTTTATTTATGGCATCGTTCTTCCCCGGCCGTTCGCCCATTAAGATATATCACAACTTCTATCTTGAATTGACCAACATCTAATTCTTCAATTTCTTGTTTGACTTCTTGTAGCCACTTTAATATTTTATTATCACTTCTATTAGTCGCTAATCCCAGAACAACCGAATACATATTAATTTCCCTTTCTCATTAAAATGAATGCCAGTCCAAAGATAATACAATTCACCCCAATCATTAACATATAAGAAATTATTCCGAGTTGATTGATTAGAAAGCCGCCAATAATTGAATTACCAAGTGCTACCCCATCTAATGCCATATTCTGAACTGCCAAAACCGACATGATTTGATTCTTAAATTTCTGTTGAAAATAAGCTAAGGCATACAATTGAATCCAAATAAAAAATATTCTGCATATTACGAGAGAAGTCAATAAGATAATCATCGTTTTAAATAATCCGGCACCAATCATAAGTACACCGCTTAATAAAACCATTATGGAAATTAAGTAGTTTCGTTTATGTCCTGATAATTGGTTATCTACTAACTTAGATGTCATGCCTGATATGAGTTCAGCAATTGTCATGACAAACACAGCAATCGCATATTGAATTTGTGTGTTATTAGAAATAAAATTGATAGCCGATATTCCATACGCATCAGTAAAGGCGTTAGCTACACCAATCGAAGACAGGAGTACAATCAACCAAATGGTTAGTCCATCAAATCTATTTTTCTCAAATACCGTTTGAGAACGTTCCAACTTAACATTAACAATGGATTTTGAAAAACTTGTATCATTAGAAATTAATCCAATAGATATCAAAGCAAACACCATAAAAATAGCATCTAATAACACGAATATTTCGTCAGAAAACTGCTTTGTTAGTAAAAAATAAATTGGAATTACGCATAACCGAGCAGCTGTCGACCATATCGTAACATCTCGATTAAAACTCTTTAAAACATCCTCATCTTCCTCAATGTCAACAATCATATTTTGAAAAGCCAATTTTGAACCGAGCGATAACATCTGTTCTAAAAACACAAGAATAATCACAAACAAAGTATTGGTAACGAAAATAAACATTGCAACCAAAACAAATACACGAATCGTCGCCATGGATAACAGAGACGAACGTATATTGTGCTTTCTTAACGTTCTTGCCAATAATCTACTAAAAACAAGTCCGGGAACAGTATACGACGCCGATAATACACCAAGATAAATTGCATTATCGTTCGATGTTTTAAACACAATTAATACAATCACAAAATAATAGAACCAATCACCTAGTTCATCGAATATTCGATATGACAAAAGTTGTTTTTTATTCGGCATATTCTTCTCCTAGTTGAACTACTTACATTTATCACAATTATTGTAAACGCTTACTTCTTCAATTTGTGTGATACATCGGCAAAATCGTAGAGTCCTCGTTACCAATATTTTGTTAAAATTCCATCGCTATACTTTAATGTTTTTACGATATACTGCATTATCAACTACTACTCGCAAAAATGTATTAAACTGGTTGAAGCCATAATCAATCCGTTTCTGAATAAAGGCAATTTCAATATAATTTCTAATATACTTGATTGTCTGATCATGGATATTTTCTAGTTGTACAAAAATAAAGCTTTATTTTGAACATGCAATTGACGATATTGACCATGAATATTGTCTATTGCTTGATTAACACGATCCATGACACTACCGTCTAATCCAACTTTTTCTAACAAAGCCTGATACTGTTTACGAATAGTTTTCATAGCACCATTAATCGCAGCTTCATCATCATGCTTATGTTCAATTAAACTAATCGTCTGATCTAAATTTTCTAATGCCTGGTCACACGTTGTTAATAGTTCTACTAAACGTTCTACCTGCTTAATTTGTTCATATAAATCCTGTACTAAATACGGTGTCATTCTATCGTCAGTATTACAATAAGAACTTTGATTATTACTGTTACTATCTGCATTATTACCACTACTTAATGATCCCTCAAAACTAAGATCATAAGTTTTTTTGAGCGTTTCCGCCCATGATTTAACTTCCGGCACTTTACGTTGTGGGTCACTTGCTCCCACACCCTCAACTCCTGTATCCCAGGCTAAAGTTGAACTATCAATATCTTTAGCAACTGCCAACCCAAGCATTGTTGAATGATGACTACTTGCCAATTCTTTAAATGCTAAATCGACCTGGGCTTCAACCGTATCTGCGGTATTTTGATAACGATTACCGTTGATACCACCAGCACCCCATTGTCAAATCCCTTTAAATGAACCCGCAGGATTAACCGCTTTAGGGTTTAGATTACTTTCACGCCAACCAATGGCAATGATTGCTGAAATATTGTCCCCAAAATAACCAGCTTGCTTAAAGCGATTAGCGATATAACTAACTCGTTTTCCAACATCTGAATTTTTATCGGCTAAGGATCCATTACTGGAACCACTATCTGAACTTGTCGTTGTCGTATCAGTCTGACAAACAATACTAGGATTGTTCATTGTTAGCGCAATAATCAAAAGCACTGGTATTAAAATGACAAGCAGTGGCGCACAATACAAAACAATTTTCATCACAACTGCTTGTTTAACTTGATTTTTCACATGATCTCCTTTCTATATTTTGACTAATAAAAAATCCTTAATGATTACTCATAAGGATTAAAAGTATTAAAATCAGTGCTTTGATTAACAGCCAACCGCCAAACATAATCAAGACTAGTGGCTTGATAGTCAATATCAAAATAGTAATAACGTATTTCACCATTTCCAACATCACTGTCATGTTTCGTATTCACTGCAACACCAACGACACCACTGGTTTGCTCATCATTAATTGTTTTCGGATAATAGGCTACTTACACAACACTACTAGATTTCAAACCATTATTATCAATATAATCAGCCGTGCCACCAACCTCTGGAAATAAATAATCATTGGCTAAAACCTGATTAGTCACTAATTTAGCTTGCTTGATTTTCTTGATACGTTTTTTATAATCAAATCCAGATGACCAATTATAAGCAAGATTGAAAAATTGTTGACTCGTATCACTAGCTTTCGTAATGGTACTTTTGGCAACCACTTGCTTCACTTTTTGATGACTCCTTTTTGCAGTGGCTTGTTTGTGTTTTACGTGTCATTATTGATCCCCCTTTGTGAGATTGCCTAAAGTCAATGAGATCAACTCATTACCCTTTGCATTAATTGTCCCAATAATTGATAATTAACTGTGCGACTGCCATTAGTTGCCTTTAAGGCACCAAAGAATAATAGGCTGTCTTTTTGTTGGCTAACTTGCAGTTGATTATCCGATACATGCCATTTTTTAGCTTGTGCTGGATCACTCTCTAATTGCCCTAAAAACTGTTTAACAAACTTTCTGACTTTATCATTAGCCACTTTTGATAATACTTGTTTGTCTGACACATAGCCTGCATTAAACAATGCATTAACAGTATCTTTTGGCAGGCTATCATCTGGCATTTTATTGTCATTATCAATCACTTTAGTTAATGTGCCACTAATAGTAGTAAGAGACTGTGTTGCTGACAATTTAGCAACTGAGGCAGTCGCTTGTTTTATTTGAGATTTTTGAAATTGTGTATTAAAAAAAGCGCCAATCAGGAAGAACCCGACAACACTTAACATCTTAATTCTAGTGTTTATCATTTTTAAACTATCCTTTCAATCATCATAGTTTCTAAAATGATCTCTTGCGTAATCAGCTAAAGCACTAATCGTCCGAGCGTTATAATTCCTCTGAAAATGACTCTAACCTTTGCATGTATTCATACACATCTAACCTATCCTAATGAACATCAAAATTCAGTCTTTTTATATTTCTAACTATTCAAAAAGGAAAGTGTTCAGTGCCTGATCAACTACCTTGTTCTCATGTAACTTGCTGTGTTGTGCATCTTTTCCGGTTATTTTTAACTCTTTATAGGACTTCGTACGATCAGAAATCAAGTAGCGTAATGATTGTGAGGACGTATTACTGACTGAGCCATCAGAATGACTACCATCATCTCTATCGCCATAAATATTTAAAACTTTCACTTGATTTTTAGGATAAATAGTTCTTAATTTCAGTAATGCTTTATAATTCGCATTCATTTTTTGTGGCTTGCCTTGACTATTTAGTACCATTTGATTCGCTTGATCATCCATTCCTAAAATGCCATTGAAATGACCGGCAATATCAACTTGCTTCGCTAGTTTAGGTAATTTACTATCACTCGAATGATCTAATAAATAAAAGACAATCGACATATTGCCCATAGAATGACCAACAGCATTAAATTCCTTAATTTTATACTGCTTTTGCAAAGCAACAATCACATTTTTAAGCCATTGCCCATCTTGATGATAATTCGTGTTTTTATTGTTTTCATAGTTAACTTCAACCAAAGGATGCTTTGCTTTTTTGTCAATCACACCACTTAATTTTACTGCCCCACTTTTCGAGACATTGGCCCGAATAATAGTATTCGAGTCTCCTTGCTCAACCAAATAGTGAGTCATATGTTGCTCAGCTTTATAGCTGCTACCATATCCATGCAAAAAAAACGTGGGGACAATCGTACTTTTAGTGACATTTTCAACTGATTGAGTCACCCTTTTGTTAGTATGAGCATAGCCTATTAAAAAAATGAGCAATACAAGTACTGCTAGTATAAAAATTTTCTTATATTTTGTCAGCATTATGATTATTCTTTCGTCTCACATTTATCATGCCTCATTTAGCAAAACAACATGCTCGCCTTTAACTTTTAAAGTGTTCACATGCATTTCGCCCCAGGCACACAAGCCATCAAGTAATTCTCCCAGTGTCTCTCCGTATTCACTTAATGCGTATTCTACTTTCGGAGGTACTTGATTATATGACTTTCGATCTACAATGTCAGCCTCTTCCAATTCGCGAAGTTGTTGTGTCAGCATTTTTTGACTTATGCGTGGGATTTTTCTACGCAATTCACTTGGTCGTAACGCAGAATGACGTAAATTACAAAGTATAATCGGTTTCCACTTACCACCAATCACTGCCATGGTCGCTTCTACACCGATATTATAAATTTTGTCTGCCAATTTTTTGTCGCCTTTCTCTTGCTATATCTAAAAATAACATTTAAGTATGTATGGTACAAAAAAGTATGTACTATACATAAGTACTTTTACATTATAAACTATATACACGAGGAATAGGAAACAGGAATGAGATGATTTCATTAACAGATACTGTGCTACTTAACAACGGGAAAAAATACCAGGTGTCGGCTTAAATCGCGATGATATTTTTATTACTTCAAAAGTTTGGTAGAATCCTCGCTTTCAACCACAGTCTTCAAAATTTAAAATTAGATTATTTAGAGCTATCCCTGATTCAGTGGCCGGGTAATGACGCATTTGAACATGCATGGCACGCTTTAGAGGATTTGTATATAAAAGGAGAATTCAACATGACAGAACCAGATACAGGTTTTTCAATCATAAATCACATTGGTATCACTGTTAGTAATTTAGAAAATTCAATCATATTTTATGAGGCATTAACGGGGAGAAAGATAGCCAATAAAGATGAAATTAGCGGCAAACGGATGGCAGAGACACAAGGCTTGGAAAATACATTAATTAAATTTGCCAATCTTCATTTAGGTAATGTCAACATTGATATTCTAGAATACGTTGAACCAAAACCAAGCCAAGCGCATTATTCAAATGAACAAATCAGTGCCATGCATATGTGTTTTGAAGTTGATGATATCGATGCTGCGGTTGCTCGCTTAAAAGCCATTGGTATCCATCCCGACGGTAAACCCATCTTTTTTGAAGAACAAGATGGATTGAAAAATGGATTGGGTACCGGCGTCGCTTATTTCACTGATCCGGATGGCACAAATCTTGAATTAATTGCACCAAAGGGCCCATTTACTCGCGGATAATCATGATATGTTAGTTTAGACAACATTAAATTTTGTCTATTTTATAAAACGATTGGCAGTTATTCTTCTCATGTCAGAGGCGAATGGTTAATCGTGGCAAAACAGGTGTTTAGTAACCAATAAGAGCCATTTATTCTATGATTTCTATTCACAGTTCTAACATTATAAAACCCGATGACTTTCATATTATGTGAGAGTTATCGGGTTTTATTTATTGAATCAAACAAACTAAATCATCTGTTACGTTCGTGGAACACATTGAATACGACGATAATTAAATTCAAACCAGCAATAATGAATAGACTCGTCATCATGTTTGCTAAGTGTTTCGTCGCAAATAACCCAGTCACGATTGGCATTAAAAAAATGCCACACTACCAAAGAAAAAATAAAGGCCTGTTAATCGACCGGAAAATTTCGAATTGTGTGCAATTAATTGGCTCAATCCTAATTGTAATGACCCCCCAGCCGCAGAAATACCAAAAATAAAACAACCCAAACTAGCAAGACGCATCTCTTGGCTTGAAACGATCACAGCCAATCCCACTATTGTTCCAATAGCCGTTAGGACAAGTAACCTGGCTTCGCGTATCCACTTTTGATTAGTAATTAAAAATAACAATCCCACACCAACTAACGACCCAATACTATAAAAAGTCATTAGCAAATGTGAATTAACCGTTGTAAAAGACTGCACAACATGAAAGTATCGCGTGACCCACTGCGTAAAATGAAGCATCAACCACATCGAACTAAAACCATAAATTAAGAAAAGTATTTTTGTGATGTCCCACTGCCATTTAACTTTATTTTTAATGACTTTTGACGTTGTCTGATTCTTTAAGGTATAAAATTTTTCAGATTTAATAGACAACATGGTACTCAGATTCACAATCAAAATAGCTGTTGCTAACCAGTATAACCAACCAAACCAAATCTTTTGATTAATGAGTGTCACTAATATGATAGGCAGCAAACCTTCACCCAATGAAATCATAGCTTTTATTAAGACATTACCACTCGATTTACCGTGATTAATCTCTAATAATGTTGGATATGCAACTGCATCTAAGGCTGCATTCGCTAATCCTGCCAAAGTTGTCACAATAACCGCCAAAAAATAGTATGTGTTAATGGTAATAATGTAAAAACAAAATATACGTGATCGCTGCGATACTAAGCAGTTTTTTCGATCTAAATGATCTGATAGTTCTCCTAAGATAGGATAAGCGATGAGTTTTCCAATACCAATTGACGACACAACAGCAGTTGTACTGGCAATAGAACTCTGCCACAATGTACTCAATTGCTGGACAGTCTGTGCTAAGATGATTAACGCAAAACCTTGTACGATATAGCTTAAATAAATAACTAATCGCACTTTAAAATGGTTGACCTGATATTCGGCCGTTGTTCGCTGCTTTATTTCTGTCATTTAAACTTCCTTTATTAACTTCATATACTTAATTTTTATACAAAAAACGATTGTCAAAAAATTATATGTTCAATATGATTTTTTTGACAATCATTAGTAAGATATTCGGTTATTCTCTTTCTTAATGTATCATGTTTCATTGGATCATAGCGATATTGTACATCAGTCCAATGATCAGAACTGTATAACCAGACCGGCTTTTCCAATCTTTCTCGTTTTTCTGTTGCATATCTTGGAAAGACATGGGCGTGAAGAAAATTATCTGTATTCCCTAATATATCATAGTTAATTCTGTCAGCATGACACACGTCCAATATCGCATCACCCAAGATACTCATATCTCGTAAAAACGACTGTCTTTCATCTATATTTAACTCATTTAAAGATGACACATGGCGTTTTGGTAGTAGAACAGAATAACCAGGTAAAAATTGTACATCGCCAAAAACTGCGTAACCGCCCTCTAATTCTGCCATAACCATTGGATTACTACCATTGATAGCCGATCCAATACGATCTTCGAACCATTGTTTCATTAGTTTTCACCAATATTTTCAATGACAATGACGTTTGTTTCACGTGAAACACCATCAAGTCCTACTGAAATTCTGACCACAACTTAACAATGGCTTGCACGCCTTCATCTCCATGTGTTTGACTTAACTTAGCAAAAAGTTGCTCTGCCAACTGTGCGCTGGGCAAATCAAGTTGCATATCAGCTGCTGAATCAAGCGCGATTCTAAGGTCTTTTAACAAATGTTTAACATAAAATCCGGCAGAAAAATCACCTGACATCACACGTGGCATATAATTTGTGACTGACCATGAACCTGCTGCACCACTACGCCACACATTATAAGCATCCGTCATGTTCAACCCAGCTGCTTTTGCGTAAACCATTGATTCTGCCATTGTAATGACTGTCGCGGCAACCCCAATATTATTACTCATTTTCATGTGTTGCCCTTTGCCAGCCGACCCTGCTAACACAATTTGCTGCCCAATGTCTTTGAATATTGGTAAAACTTGATCAAAAGTTGTTGATGATCCACCAACCATGATGGATAAAGTGCCATTTTTAGCACCTGTATCGCCACCAGAAACGGGCGCATCTATCACTTGAACGCCAAGTTCCTCACCCTTTTTAGCCAATTTTTCGGCTAATTTTGGCGTGGACGTTGTCATATCAACTAAAATAGCACCAGTTTTAGCACCAGCAAAAATACCATCTTCTCGCATCCAAACATCTTCAACATCTTTTGGATAACCAACCATCGTAAATGTAATCTCTGAAACTCGCGCAACATTTGCTGGCGTATCAGCCCAAACAGCACCATGAGAAATAACATTAGCGGCCTTGGATTGTGTACGATTATAAACAGTCACTTGATGACCAGCATGTAATAAATTATTGACAATGCCTGTTCCCATGACACCAGTTCCAATAAAACCAATATTCATTTTGTCACCTCAAAATTTCGTTTTCAGTGTGCCCACCATTTGCCATGATTACAGCATCATCTAGCGCTATTTCAACCATATTTTTGATAGCTGTATTCGTATAAAATGCAATATGTGGTGATAAGTAAAAGTTATCTAATTGAATCAGACGCTGAATATTTTCCGGTAATTCCGTAACTGTCTGTTTTTGATCCATAAATTCATTTTCATTTGGCGTCACATCAAATGCAGCACCATAAAGTTGCCCAGATAGCAAAGCTGCTTCCAAAGCAGCCATATCGACAATGCCACCACGGGCCATATTAAGCATAATCGTGCCCGGTTGAACCTTCGCAAAAAAGGCTTGATCTGCCAATCCTTGCGTTTCAGCATTTAACGGCGTATGAAAACTAATCACATTGGCACGTGATAAAGCATCATCCAAAGTTGTATATTCGACGAATGCTTCATTTTGGGCATGATAAACAGGATCCACAGCCAGCACTTTGGCCCCCAACGCATGCAAAATTTGTGCAAATGCTGTTCCAATACGACCAACACCAATCACTGCAACTGTTAATTGATAAATTTCTCTTGCTTGACCACCTGCAGCCCAAGTATAATCCCCCGTTGCCATCGCGCGGTCAAATTTTTTGTTATTACGTAGGATATTAAATAATTGTGTTAGTGTATATTCGGCAATCGCTCGGGGGGAGTATGCAGCGACATTTGACAGACGAATGTGGTTACTAAAAGCAGCTGGTAAATCAAACACGTCATACCCAACTTGGCGTAAGGCTATTTGCTTAATACCATAACTAGCAAGTTTTTGATAGATAGGATCCGGCATATCAGTTGTTTGTTGTGTCGTGACAGCATCAAATTCTTGTGCCCTATCAACATTAGCCACCGATAATGGTTCAAATAACGTCACGACTTCATGTCCTGTCTTAGCAGCCCAGGCATTAACGTATGGTACTTCTTTATCCACACTATTGTACATTAAAATTTTCATCATATGCTCCTTTTATTTATCCTGCCACTAACGTTATCATACACTTTAAATTAAAATCTTGCTTCTCATTATTGTACTTTTCCTAAGAAATATCTCTTCTTGCCACGACGTACCAAAACAAATTTGCCATCATAATGCGCTGATGGCGAAATTTCAGTAGCCACATCTGTTACTTTTTCACCATTAATTGTAATTGCGCCATTATTGACATCTTCACGTGCTTGTCGCTTAGACTGATCCACACCACCATCAACCAAAAAGTCAATAATGTTCTTGCTTTCAGCGGTAATATCAAAACTAGGAACACCACCAAAAGCGTCAGCAATTTGTGCCGCTGACAATGTTGCAACATCCCCACTAAACAGTGCTTTTGATAATTGTTCAGCGTCATCAACAGCTGCTTGACCATGAACAAACTTGGTGACTTCTTGTGCCAAACGACGTTGTGCTTCACGTGCGCCGGGGTTAGTATCAATTGCTTTAGCTAATGCATCAATTTCTTCACTGTTCAAAAATGTAAAATATTTCAAATATTTGACGACATCAGCATCGTTTTGATTTAACCAGAATTGATAGAATGTATAAGGCGATGTCTTTTCAGGATCCAACCAGATTGCGTTTCCTTCGGATTTTCCGAATTTTTTACCTGTTGAATCAGTCATCAGAGGAATGGTCAAACCAAAGGCTTTTGCCGCATTACCTTCAAGTGAGTGAATCAAATCAATACCCGATGTGATATTCCCCCACTGGTCAGAGCCACCAATCTGTAATTTCACATCTTCTCGACGCCACAACTCATGAAAATCAATGCCCTGCAGTACTTGATAAGTGAATTCTGTAAAAGAAATCCCTGTTTCCAAACGTGAAGCCACAACATCTTTTTTCAACATGACATTAATCGAGAATAGCTTACCATAATCACGCAGAAAATCTGTTAGCGTTAGCTTTCCCAACCAGTCATTATTGTTAACAATGCGTGTATCATTATCTCCGAAAAGTTTTGTAACCTGTGCTGTAATCCCTTTTCGTTTTCAGCCAATTGTTCTTGCGTGAGTAGTTGACGTTCTGTTGTTGGTCGCGGATCACCAATCGCACCTGTCGCGCCACCTATGATAATAACTGCCTTACCACCAGCATTTTGAAAGCGCTTCAATACCATAAATGGAATTAGATGGCCTAAATGCAATGAATCGGCCGTTGGATCTGTTCCAACATAGGCCCCAATTTTGCCACTTGCCATTGCCTCCAGTAAACCCTTTTCATCTGTGATTTGATTTAATGCCCCACGCCACTTAAGATCTTCTATAAAATTCATGTTTTTCTCCTTATTGGTCAATAGATAGCAAAAACCGCCCTATAAATTAATATAGGACGGTTTTAACCGTGGTACCACCTAAATTGTAAGTCATCGGACCTACCACTTAAAATGCCTTATCGCGGCATACGTCATATTTTTTCGTTGTGTAACTCGAGACAGCGGCGGGTTAGTTTACAGCAACCACTAACTTTCTTTGACACACCCATCTGCCTTTTTAGCAACTCATGATGTTTTCATTATACCAGATAATATAAATTAGAGGTGATTTCTCTAATTTTTATCAAAATTAACTCTCTCGTAACATCTCAATCTTTCATAGGTGTTAATTCGACATAACTACCACGTTCAACGCCAGAAAAATTAATGCTTAGCAAGCGATGATGTTCAAGTAAGATAATAGCGGTTGAGCGCTTTAACGTTGATGATATCATGCCGCCTTGCCCATCCATTGCACAAATTGTTTCACCCTAAGCAACCTAACATCTAATCACAGTAATATCTATCTTAACTTTGGCACACCTCTATATCAATATAACCGCCGTTTCCTAAACTCAAACCAACTAAACACTATATGATCTTAAATCCAGTCTTTTGATTGTTACTCATTTTGACCTGCTATTAACAGGTTTAACTTGCAAATATCCCTTTTTCTTGTTACCATTACTTTACGATTAGTGGGAGTAATTCAAACAATATGCTAAATAACAGACAAATTAAAAAAATCGCGTGGTCACGTGTCACAACACACTTTAAGGCAGCATTTTTACTATCATTAGTTCCGATGATATTCACTGTATTCGGTGTGATGTCGGATCACAATTCTCGTGATGTCACTTTTTCACAAAATTTGAATCCAACAACACAAAAAGTAACCGATACAGCAAGCAATATGGGGCACCTTTTCCAAGACAATTGGCTTACCATTACAATTGTGAGTCTCATTGTTTTGATTATTGTTATAGTTATTGGCATATTGATGACAGCCATCAGTGATTTCTTTACTGAAAGTTCAGTTAGTGGCTTTATTGATTGGCACGAAACTGATAAAACACCTGAGTCACCAATTAAAGCTGGTTTTAACTTGTTAACTAGTACTGCATTCCAAATTGCTTTTCTACGTGCCGTTTATACCTTATTGTGGACATTACTGTTCATCATACCCGGGATCATCAAGAGTTTTTCATACTCACAGGCTTTGTATTTGTATCGTGATGACCTACGCGCTGGGCGTGATATTCAGTCAACCAAATACTATATCGCGCAATCTCAAAAATTAATGACCGACTATAAAGGCCAATTATTCATGATGTATCTCAGTCTTATCGGCTGGTACTTCTTAGGTTTTTTCACTTTTGGTCTCGCCAATTTATTTACTTTACCTTATACACTGGCTATTCAAGCCGAATTTTACATCGCATTACGTGGTGAACAACCTAGTAAAACAACCGTATTATAAAAACCGAGAATTGTGATGTGAACCCCAATAGTTGGACAACATAGAATTAATTAACTAACAGACTCAGTGGTGAGTTGCCGATATTGAACCGGCGACAGACCATTGAGTTTTTGTTTGATA